>JAIWNQ010000280.1 GCA_020216745.1 Candidatus Hydrogenedens sp. | reverse complement strand
GCACTCGTTAATGTCGTCTTACCATGATCCACGTGTCCTATCGTCCCAATGTTCACATGCGGCTTCTTCCGCTCAAACTTCTGCTTCGACATGATGTTATCTCCTATATCTGTTTTTTTGTTAAACAAACTTCTTATTGTTTTTATATTTCAACAGAGTTTTTAGGCTCTGGTAAATTTTCATGATTCAAAACGGTAACTACTTCCTAACCGTTCCATGATTCGGTTACCCACTTCCGGAGTAACCTCTTCATATCGGTCAAATTCCATACTATAATTGGCTCGCCCTTGACTGCACGAGCGCAAATCGTTCGCATAGCCAAAGAGTTCTGCCAAAGGTGCCAAGGCATATATGACTTGTCTTTGCCCATCCACTTCCATACGGAGGAGTCGTCCTCGCCGATGGTCTAAGTCTGTAATAATATCACCCGTGTATTCCGGAGGTGTATCTATTTCCAGTTTCATAATAGGTTCGAGCAAAATAGGTCGGGCATTCATTGCCGCCTCTTTTGTCGCCATTGAACCTGCAATTTGGAACGCCAGATCTGAGGAATCAACCTCGTGATACGAACCAAACGTAAGCGTAATTTTTACATCCACCATAGGATAACCGGCGACAATTCCCGTTTCAAGGGCCTCGCGACAGCCTTTTTCTATGGCAGGGATGTAATTCTTAGGAATAACACCACCTACAGTCTTATCCTCAAACACAAAACCGGAACCACGAGGTAACGGTTCGATGGTCAAGACCACATGTCCATACTGACCACGACCACCCGTTTGACGAACAAATTTTTTATCAGCGGTGGCTGGTTGCCTTACCGTTTCCCGATACGCAACAATCGGTTTGCCTACATGAGCAGAAACACCAAATTCCCGCTTCATACGGTCAATAATAATTTCAAGGTGAAGTTCGCCCATACCAGCAATAATCGTCTGCCCTGTTTCTTCGTTCACTCGAACCCGAAAGGTCGGGTCTTCATCGGCAAATCGGTGCAGAGCATTCGAAAGTTTGTCCTGGTCTGCTTTCGTTTTCGGTTCGATAGCGATATAGACAACCGGTTCCGGAAATGTTACGGGCATTAAGGCTACCGGGTTCTTCGGAGCACAAAGCGTATCACCCGTTAATACACTTTTGCAACCAATAACCGCCCCGATATCTCCAGTTCGCAGTTCTTTGATTTCCGTTCGTTCATCTGCATGTAACTCTACAATTCTACCTAACCTTTCCTTCATTCCGGTTCTTGCATTTAAGACTGTTTGACCAGTCTCAATAACTCCGGAATAAACACGGACAAAGGTTAGTTTGCCTACATGCGGGTCACTGATGATTTTGAACGCCAAAGCTGAGAACGGCTCATCATCCGAAGGATGGCGTAGCACTTTTTTATCCGGTTCCCTCGGGATAGTCCCTTCATACGGTGGTAAGTCTATTGGAGACGGTAAATAATCAACCACCGCATCGAGAAGTAATCGTATCCCTTTATTTTTCAGTGCACTCCCACACAATACCGGCGTTGCTTCACGACTAATACATATTCGACGAATTGCTCTCTTCAGCACGTCATTTGGGACATCTTTCCCTTCAATACAAAGAGAAAGAACATCCATGTCTAAGTTTGCCACCGTTTCGATAAGATGCATTTTCCAAAAGCGAGCATCATCTTGGTACTCCTTAGGAATTTCCTCTACCACCTGAACACAGTCAACACTCTCTCCGACCCAAGTAATCATCTTCTGACTTATTAAATCGATTACTCCAATAAAATTTTCTTCACTACCGACAGGAATTTGAACAGGAAGGGCTAAAGCGTGGAGTCGATTCCCAATGGACTCAACTGCTTGGAAGAAATTAGCGCCCACTCGGTCCATTTTATTTATGAAGGCTATTCGCGGAACTTTATATTTATCCGCCTGTCTCCATACTGTTTCGGACTGAGGTTGGACGCCCGCGACACCACAAAACACAATGATGGCTCCATCGAGAACCCTCATACAGCGTTCCACTTCTGCTGTGAAATCAATATGACCCGGCGTATCAATGATATTGATTCGCTTGCCATTCCATTCACATGCTGTGGCTGCTGAGGTTATGGTGATACCGCGCTCTCGTTCCTGCTCCATGTAATCCATGGTAGCGGCACCGTCATGGACCTCGCCCACGCGGTGCACTCGGCCGGAGTAGTACAAGACACGTTCAGTAACGGTGGTCTTGCCGGCATCGATATGGGCCGCTATCCCTATATTACGGATATTTTCTATCGGGTATTTGCGTGGCATAACGCTTTGTTTTCTCCTTGGCGTCTGCGTGTCCGCTACACCCGGGGCCCTGGCACTTGCTGTATTCAACTTTCAATATTGACTCCCTACATATTTAACTGTAGGACAATCATTTCTTTATATGTTACAGCTGTGCTTCGCAACCCCGGGCTCACCGGAGTGCTCCGCTCAGCCTGTTATTGCTTTTCTCCTTAACTTCTTATATAAAAAACTCGGTATCATCTGTTAATATCTGAAATGTATAAACGCCTTGTTGGCTTCTGCCATTCGGTGTGTATCTTCACGTTTCTTTATCGTATTACCTTGTTTGTTATAACAATCAATTAATTCACCTGCCAATCGCTCCTCCATGGTCTTTTCCCCACGATTCCGTGCATAACTACGAATCCAGCGAAGTGCAATAGAGGTACGCGTATTCGGCTCTATTTCAACTGGAACTTGATAAGTAGCACCGCCTATACGCCGTGATTTCACATGTACTAACGGCTTTGCATTCTCAATCCCGGTACTAAAAACTTCTAACGGGTCCTTATCCGGTAACTTCTTCTTAATAATACCTAATGCATTGTATACAATTCTCTCTGCTACACTTTTCTTACCATTTGACATTACAATATTGACAAACTTTGCAACTAATGTGCTGTTATACTTCGGGTCAGGTAAAACTTCACGTTTTTGAACTTCTCTTCTTCTTGGCATTGCTTATCCTTCAAAAATTAATTTCATGATTGTTTTGGTTTTTTAACACCATATTTTGAACGGCTAACCCAACGGCCTGCATGAACTTTCTTGCCACCATCATCTTTAACACTTGCAGTTCCGCCCATGTCACCCATGGCATCTAAAACACCACGAATTAAATGATAACGAACACCCGGAAGGTCTTTTACACGACCACCACGAATCAATACCTGAGAGTGCTCTTGTAAATTATGACCTACACCCGGTATATATACAGTTACTTCATATCCATTCTTTAATCGAACACGTGCCACTTTCCGCAAAGCGGAATTAGGTTTCTTTGGTGTCATCGTATATACACGTGTACACGTACCTGACGCCTGCGGGCATGCTTTCAATGCCGGCGCCTTTGTTCTCTTTGCCCTTGGTTTACGGGCACCTTTCAATAATTGTCCTATCGTTGGCAAGGATTTTCCTCCTGTTCATTAGCAACAGAATTACACTATTGATTTTTTGATTTTATTTGGGTAATGAAACTTTTTGCGTCGTGGGCAAAATAGTATATCAAAAGTAAAATTATAATTTCAACTCACATTTATTTATCTGCTTTTTTACTTCCAGGCTTCGGCCTCGTCTTACCGTAGGTTCCGCGCCAAATCTTTCCACGCTTCGTTCGTCGGTCTCCTTTACCCATAAATTTATATGTATTCCTTATATCATGTTAGGTAAATTTATTCCTTAAAAATAAAAAATTAAAAGGAGTTATTATTATATACAACATTCAACTCAAATGTCAAATATCATCTCAAAGATTCAAATTCTTTTTTAAATTCTGAATCTTATAAATCTGTTCTTTCACTTCGTTGATAAGCTTTTCATAGTCTACAAATGGATTCATAATATCTGGCAGATAATCTATAAACTGCTTCATGACTTTTTTTCGTATACTTCTTGCACTAACATAAACAACTTTATCATATATCCAAAAACTGACAAACACACTGACAAAAAAGACAATACAAGAATGAATAATAAAGTTTGTTCCTTGATACGAACCTAAAAAATAGCCCGGAATAATTTTCCAGAAAAAAAATGCCAGCACTATATACATAGGCACATAAAACAATTCCACAAAAAAATAGTTTGACAAACACGTTGCCTTCTGTATGAGATAATAATCAACCTTTTCTCTTAAAAAATTAACCCCTCTATTAAAAAAATTTGATGTGAAATTTTCAGACATAGATAAAACTGCATCTTTGCGAATCTGTGCCTTATCAAGAGCAAAGGCAAGTTCATACTGAACATTCTCTAATTCACGAGTACTTTTCTTTGAAATCTGCAATACAATTCTATTAACAATCTCATTAATTTTCTTATCAAAATAAGTAATCTCTTCTTTGTTAGACTGAACTATTTCACCTATGATTTTCCATGGGCGAATCACTTTAGAAAAAGTACTTAAAACTCCTGCAAAACGATCCTTCATCTGGACAAGTAATAAAAAAATTCCATGCAATTCAGGTGCAATTTCATCTTTCAATAGATGATAAAATGTGCCCGACTCTTTTCCAAACTCTGTCCGAATAATTCGTTCATGTTGTACTACTAACTCTACTTTTTTCGTATCAATAAATTCCTTCATTTTGTTAATTGCAGGCTCTGTTTCATGCAAGAAGTCATCTAATCTTGTTATCATTTTCTCTATCAAACCATGAATATTTACCGTCTTTATCTGACGAATCTTTGCATCCGTAAGTTGTCGAGCAAGAAAATCTTCTAATTTCGAAAAATCAAATTCATTTGTTTCCGTATCCTCTGATTTTGTCCCTAATTTCCTATTCAACGCACGAAGGGCATTTACACGGAAATAATTTAGAGGCTCTATTCCATCCCGTTTTAATTTCTCCAGCCAGTCCTCCATGATAGATGGTGTTTCCGTAGTCATTTTTGTTTCCACCAGAACAAAACCCCGTTCTTTGTTCACTTCACGAATAATACTCCATGTTGCCTCTTCGAGATATTTATCTCCATTTCCACAAAGAAGGATAAGGTCGCATTTCTCTATCATCTTTTTTGTAAAATTTCGATGTTCTTTAATAACCGTATCTGTATCTGGGGTATCTATAAGAACAATATTATCAAGGGCAGAACGGGCATGTAATTCACACAATTCCTTAAATTCAGAATCTGGCTCCCAATCTGGAGGATGATAAATAATAGGACGATTTGTGCAGGGTCTCATTTCTGAGGTCTTTGCAATTTTATCACCAGCAATAGCATTAATTAATGTCGACTTCCCTACCCCCGACCCACCCACAATAGCAACAACTAACAACGCATCAATTTTGCTACTTCTTTCCTTTATTTCGTTAATTCCACCTCTTAACTTTTCCGCTATAGGTAAAAAGCCCTCCCAATTCCCTTTATAGTCCGCTATCTCTTCTAATTGATGTATAACCTTCTCTAAGTTTGCTTTTGGAAACATATGTCTCTCCTCCTATAATTGTTGTTCGTCCATAATATCATTATTCTGTAGATTATCAATTGCTTCAATTCGGGCTTGCTCTATATTTTCTGCTTGCAAAGTAAACTCCCCATTAAAAATATTCTGAACTTCGTTATCAAACTGCTCTGCAAAACTTATATATTTATATATATCTTGGAGCACATATTGTAAAACTTCTTCCTTCAATATCCATTGAAGTTCTTTCTGTTTTTCTATTATCCATTTCTCATAAAGTAAATGTATATCTTTTCGGAATCTTTTATATTCAACCGTTTCAATAAGTGCAGAACCTCCAATCATTCCTCCTCCCGCTATAGTTTCTGCCCAAGGCCCAACATAGGGCAACCCCCAAACTATAAATATCATACCTGCACCTAAAAGTATAAATGATAGAATCCTCTTACCATAAAAACCTTTTAAATTAGGAGATTTTAAAAAATCATTCACAATCCTTTCTATTTCACTCTGTATCCACTCAGATTTTACAGAAAGAAGAGGCTCCATTTTTGTAATGATTTTCATTCTTATTACATCTCGATTATTATTCAATTCATGTAATCTTTTTTTGATATTCTCATCTATGTAATCTATTTCAGAGATAAAATCCGATTTTAATAACCAATCTAAAAGTTCATTAAAGCATTTTTCTATCATTTCATTGTGTTTTTGTTTAATATCTACCTCTGTCTCTTTTATATTGGCTTCCAATTTTTTGATTTCGCTTCGATGTCCAGAAAAAATAGAGGTGGGGAATAAAGTGAAGTAAGTAATATAACCGATATGTTTTCTTAACTCGTATTTAATCTCTTCTACTAACCGTATCCAACGAAACGGGAGAAATTCCTTCCCTACAATCATGTCCCCAAGATAATCTTCACAAAATTTTACCTTTGAGCGGGATGTTCGTAAAAATTTTAAAAATTTACTTCTATACCATGTCCCAAATTCTTCCTTAAATTTACTTATTGTCTTTTCTAAGATTTTTGCTTTTGTCTCCTGCACAGGAAAAGAACGGATATAATCTCTTAATTCAGGCAATTCAGGGGTAATTTCTGCCAATGGTTTAATAGATTCGTTCACATAATTTGCATTATAGGGATATCGGGGAAAGTAGAAATGGGGAGAATTATCATCCATTCCTACTTTTTTCATAAACTCTCTTATTTGTTTATCTGCAATCTGAATAGCTTGGGGATTATCTATATCTACCTTATTCATTACTGGAATCACTATTTTCCCTTCTTCGTAAGCACGACGGAAAAATTTAATTACCGCATCATCCATATACTTAGAATCATTTGTGACCGCAATAATAATATCCCCTGCAGATACAATTTTATCCGATATCTCCCAATGTTCCTTCGCAATGGAATCAATATCGGGAGTGTCTAAATACAGATAGGTATCGGGAAGGGACTTTTCTTCCTTTACTAAAAGAATATAGTTGGGTAAAGATTTGTCAATTGCCTCTTCTTTACTCTTCATTTCTCTCGCTTCAAATTCAAGAAACATATTGTTATTCAGACATTGTTTTGCCTTCCGTTCAGAGGCAATAATAACAGGCCTTTTAGTTGCAGCTGCGTAAGGGTCTGTTGCAGTTAATTCCTGTCTCATCAAAACATTTAATATTGTGGACTTCCCTGTATTTGTTCCTCCTGCTACCGCAACAACAAGGCAACCTTCCCTTTCTAAATGAGGAACAAGTTTCCCTAAAAATAGTTTTTCCCATGCAAACAAATCTTCTTCATCAAGGATATTTAAATCCAATTTAGATACATTATCTTTAAACTTCGTCCATATCTCTGCGAATCTATCTATCCAATTATTAACCATTATTTTTTACCTCCTTTTTAGTTTTCTAAAAACACTCCAAAATGCCATTATTTAACATATCAAAAACAAATCATACCTCTAATTTAGGACACGTTGTCCTTAACGTTTTGATAACAAACTCATTGATTTGTTTCTCGTCTTCAGGGTCCATACCCACAAATTTAAGGCTTACCTGATTCTCCTTTCCCGAAAACGATACATGGGTTACGGAACCAACCAGACAAAAGGTCTTCTCTTTTTCTATTGCGGAATATTTCAACGTAAAGAATACATCAACACTTTCCCCTATTTCCAAAGTTTCCTCAATAGTTATCAACATACCACCAGCACTAATATTCCGAATAATCGCCTTAATTCTTCGCGGATGAGCATGTGACTTAACCTCCGCAGGAATATTAACAGATATTCTCCAAAACCGCCGAAGATATATGTTCAATGTATTTTTGGGAATTGCCAAAACGATTCCCTCATCCGCAGACTCAGGCACTTCAATAATTTCCGTTTGCAAAACCAAGCACCCCCGATTACTACACAACTCAAGTGCAACCTGCATCCCCGAAAAAAGTCCATCTGCTAAATTTGTTCTTGTTACACGAATATAATCCCTCGTCACAGAAATAACCGTAACAGGACACAATTTCCCTTCAATACTTATTACACCAACTGTCCCTATTTTCAAGGCTTCCCGTAAAACGTATTCTATTTCTTTTGTCCTATCCATCTTTTATTAACCTTTTATAAAATAGGTAATTAATTTAAATATAGAAACCGAAATTCATTTTAATCTAAAATACACAATAATAACAAAATTAAGGAATATATTTATTATGTCACTATCAATGCTTAGCACAGGAATACCTGAATTTGACCGAATATTAAGAGGGCTAATTGCAGGAGACAACGTTGTATTTCGTGGAAATTCAATTGTAGATTATCGCAAGTTTGTAATACCCTTTGTGCAACATGGACATGAAACAGCCCGCCCTATCGTCTATCTCAGATACGGAAAACATCAACCTTTACTAAAAGAGACTGACGTTTCCACATATGCAACTATTACTCCAGATGAAGGATTTGAACCTTTCATCAGTCAGGTGCATCAGGTCATAAAAAGCACAGAGCGCCGTGCCTTCTACATTTTCGACCGATTGTCCGACCTATCCCTTACATGGTTTAGTGACACGATGCTTTGTAATTTCTTCATGCTAACCTGCCCTTATCTATTTGACCGAGGCGATTTAGCATACTTTTTCCTTGACCGCTCCCAGCACACTCCTGAATCCATCACACCTATACAACAAACCGCACAAATCGTCATTGACCTGTATGACCACAACGAAAATCTATTCATTCGACCCATAAAAGTTCAACAGAGGCATTCCCCTTCCATGCATATGCTACATTTATGGAAAGACGGAAAAATGAACCCCATTACAGAAAGCCATATTATGGCAAAGGTACTGTCACCTACAATAAGCACAACATTAAGTCCAGGCGAAGGACCTACGGATATATGGAACCGCATTTTAGGAGAAGCAAAGTATATCATCCGTTTAGGAGATGAAAAAACAAAAAGAGAATTAATGGAAATTCTTATCAAGATGATGATAACACGGGAAAAACGAATAACTGAGATGTTTCTGCACTATTTTACGTTAGAAGACCTTGTAGAAATCGGTCGGCGTGTTATCGGCACAGGAATGATAGGCGGAAAATCTGTCGGTATGCTACTCGCACAGGCAATATTACGAAAAAGCAACCCAAAATGGAACCAAAAATTAGAAACACATGATAGTTTTTATGTCGGCTCCGATGTATATTACACCTTTCTCGTACGTAATGGCTGTTGGTGGGCACGAGAACAACAAAAAGAATTAGAAAGTTTTCTCCCAGGAGCAGAGCGAATTCGTAGACGTATCATCACGGGCGAATTTCCCGAAGATATTGAAATGAAATTTGAACAAGTTCTGGAATACTTCGGTTCTTCACCTATTATTGTTCGTTCCAGCAGTTTATTAGAAGATAATTTCGGAAATTCTTTCGCTGGGAAATATGAAAGTGTCTTCTGTGCCAATCAAGGTTCGACAAGGCAAAGACTGGAAGATTTCAAAGCGGCCGTTCGCACCGTATATGCCAGCACTGTCAGTGAAGAAGCATTATACTATCGAAAACGGCGAGGTCTTCTGGACAAAGACGAACAAATGGCTCTCTTGGTTCAACGCGTATCTGGAGCACAACATGGAAGATTATATTTTCCCAATATCGCAGGTGTGGGTTTTTCATACAATCCCTATGTATGGTCCCCAGAAATTGACCCTAAAGCAGGTATGTTACGTCTGGTATTCGGATTAGGCACACGAGCAGTCGACCGTTCGGATGACGACTACACAAGAATTGTTGCACTTAACGAACCCCTTTTGCGTCCTGAAGGTTCCACAAAAGAGCAAAAAAGATACTCACAACAAAAGGTAGATGTTATTGATTTGGACGGTAACCGCCTCATTTCCATGCCTGTGCAGGATATTGTCCCACAATGTGAGGGAATTCCATTAGAACTTTTCGTGGCTCAAGATTTCGAAGCAGAACGATTCTATAGAGAACGTGGACAAAAAATGCCTCCTCAATGGAAAATCCGTTTTGATTCACTCCTTACCGAAACGTCATTCGCCACAGATATGCATGAAATACTTACGTCATTGGATAATGCATACCAGAACCCCGTAGATGTAGAATTTACTGCAAATTTTAAAAGTGATAAAGATTTCTATATCGACATTGTTCAATGCAGACCTTTACAGGTCAGCGACCGCTCCGAACTTCTTTCTGAACCTACTATCGAAGAGAAAACAGACCTGATTATTCAGACAGACGGTCCTATTATTGGAAGAAGCCGTTCCAACCAGGTGCATCGGATTATCTATGTAGTTCCTCATGTCTACGGAGAACTCCCTATATCCGAACGCTACGCTGTCGCTCGTGCCATTGGCACTTTAAACCAAATACCCCCTCTCATTGCAGGAGACCCTATTGTGGTCCTCATCGGACCAGGAAGATGGGGAACCAGCACACCTTCGTTAGGAGTGCCCGTTAGCTTCTCTGAGATTAGTTCAGTCTCTTTCTTGTGTGAAATTGTAGCCATGAGAGAAGATTTAACTCCCGATGTGTCTTTAGGAACCCATTTCTTTAGCGAATTGGTAGAATCAGACCTATTATATTTTGTTCATTTCCCCAATAGAGAAACTCACTGGTTCAATGAACAGTTATTAACTCACTTGCCCAACAAATTAAAGGAAATATCACCAGGTCTGGAAAAATATGAAAATTTAATCAAAGTTTACGATTTCCCCCCTGAATCTGAAAAAACATGTCATATGTACGCAAATACATTCGACCAAAAACTCATCCTGTACCTAAAAAATGAAAAAACAACCGACTCTACTCCAAAATAAATGTTAAGCACATTACTCCCTTAATACAGACTACATTAATCGTTATTGCTCATCAGAGTTAGGTTTTGTTTCTTCTCGGAGACGCTAATATAAACACCAGAGAGAACAAACAAAACTTCAATTAACCAGAAAATAAGAAGGGAATTCCATGCTCCGCGAGTAAAACCATAACTATGTAAACCCACACCTAATAAGTTAACTCCCCACCATGAGAAAGAGACTACGACACCTAAAATAATAGACCCCAATGCCTCGCCAAGACTATTAATAAGTTTTCCTAAGTGAGCATGGATCACAATCAAGCACCATAATACAATCAATAATGCCCCGTTCTCTTTCGGGTCCCAGCCCCAGAACCGTCCCCAACTCTGTAACGCCCAAATACCTCCTAATACAGTGCCCACAAAGGAAAAGAAGAAACAAAAACAAATAGTCCCATATATCCCTCGTGAAAGTCGTTTATAAAAGTTCGTATCAGTTTTCTTAAGCCCCAACAATTTCCCCAAAATCCAGACATGCCCAAAAGCACTGGCTAATAAACCTGCACCATAGCCAATAACAATAGTCGTTACATGGATAGTAAGCCAAAAATTAGTGTCCAATACCGCTACAAGGCTGGGCATCGTGTCCGTGCCTTCTTTCATCTCATATCGATTAGCCAAAAACAATCCTAATAATCCCAAAAAACTGGCAAGACTTAATGAAATATTATCTTTAGTAAACCGCTCAATGATAAACGCCAGAAGAACCGCCGTGGCGGTAGAAAATAAAATGGTTTCATATAGAGTTGTTACTGGAGGACGTCCACGGATAATACAACGAAAAGTAATAGCAATGATAAGCAATAGTAAAGCAAGCGTGTTGACCGAAAAAACACTGACCTTCAATACTCGATTCTCAACAGAAAGCCACCATATTGCCGTTAGAACCAAAGCAAGGAAAAATATCCATTGGCTATAGAATAAAAATTTTCCTTTATAATACAACACTTCCAGATTTATCTTTTTCCCCTCTCCTCTTATCTCTGCCATCGTAGTAATATCGTGCACTAATTGTGCTAATAATTTTCCAAATTCCTCCGAATTTCCTTTTTTCAGTTCTAATTTTGTAAAAAGCAAAAAGAGATGAATGTCTGGTATATCTTCAACAGATGGGTCAAAAATTTGAATAACCGTGTCTAAGGGAGAAAGCCATTCTTTTTCAGATGGATTTGCTGGAGGAATAACAGTAAAGTGCTCTGCACTATGAACAAGCTGACTTACTTCGCCTAATAAATTCCGAATGGTTGATAATGCCTCTTTCGTTTGTTCCTCATTCATCGTTTGAGAAAGTTCTTTGAGTTTCTTCTTTATCTCAGGGAATATCTCAATAATTTCCGATAAAAAAACCTCTTTTTTTTCAGGGAAAAATTGGGAAAGTAAGGAGTCTGATGAAAGTGAATATTTATATCGAGCAAAGTCCAGATAACCTATTATTTCTTCAAAAATCAGCACATTATCTGCCAAATTGAGAACCTGCTCCTGAATACGTGTTCGCTGAGAAGGATGTATCTGAGAATATCTCTGTGCTTGACTCATCAACTCTTCACGGGCAGGAATTAATTCGTTGTAAGCATAACGGTCTCGCTTCTTTTCATGCCCCTTCAACCCGAGATTTTCTAAAACTGATAAATCATGAACAATAAAAACTGGATACTGCCTGGCTATATCAGGATAAAAAAGACAATCTATAAACCACTCCGTCGGAGACAAATTTCTACCTGCCTGATTTTTTATGGAGGTTTTGCCACTCAATCGTAAAAGTAAAAATCGGGCATGGGTACTCAACGGCTTTATTCGTCCATCAGACTGAATAGGTAATTTTTCAGCCAATGCTATTATTTCTTTGTCCCATTGGGGCGCGATTAATTCAGCAGTTTGATGAGCCTCTGGAGATAACTCTTCGGTAGTTAAAAAACCGAATCCAGAAAGAATGACAGATGATATTAGGAGAAAAGTCATGAAACTTCGTGTGCTCCTCTCGAACTTTTCAAAAATCTTATTAATTTTTGGGAAAAATGTAATAATAAACCTATAGAAACAATGATACATGAATATAGAGGAACCTGCTCTGCAGGGTTCTTAGTTACTGCAAGAACAGAATAAACAGGTGAGGTAGAATTATCATTCACTGTTCCCCAGGACGCTTGATACAATGTAAAACCTTGAAAACGTAACGGCTCATTCATCCGTATTACGGTTCTCTGTTCCCAACCCCCAGTAGAATACACCACCTCACTTGCAAAGAATCGCGGTTTATTAGTTTTCGGATAAAATTCTTTAATAAATTTTTCTAATCTTACAGAAAATGGTAGTTCCATTCTTTGGTGTCGTATCCCCATTGAATACAATTCATCCCCTATCTCAAAAACCCATGGCTGTTTCTCACCTCCCCAGAGTATACCCAAATGATGTTGTTCCCTGGCAGAAACTTCTACATAGATACCCGCAAAATTTAATTCTTCTTCCCGTTCCGAAGGTGCAGGCTCTAACAGAACCCCCTGAATACCCTGTTCTACACCAGGAACAGCAAATCGAGGTCTGGCATTTTTCATGAAACGCATTAATGTTATCTCAAATAGTAATTCTTTTGAAAAAAACCTTCTACGCATAGCACCGTGTATCTTGGAAAACTGTTCTTGTGGAATAATCCACTCGGTAAGAGGCGTCTTCCTTTCCTTATCCAATTTCCAGATATAAATTTCCCATCTCCTTGTGTCCTCAAATGTACTTTTTGTCTCACCTTCAAACAAAGTTATTTGACCATAATCCCCCCAGAACTCACCCCAAAAACCACCAAGAATAAGTAAAATAACACCCCCATGGGCAATGAGCATCCCTGGCTTTTTAATACTTTTCGGGGCTAATAGGACTCCACCTACAAATAAATTCAACAACAAAAGCACCATCAGCAGACCTCCCCCAGGTAAAGGAAGAGGTATATAATTACCCAGCCAGTGCAATACGAAAATAGACTCAAAATATTTCTTTTGAATCTCGTAAATACCATGCTCCGTTTGAGCCAGAGTCCCAAAAAATACAATCACCATCAGAAAGAAAAGTATCACAACCGATAATTTATACGACCCTAAAAATCGGAGAAATCCTTTCATCTTATTACTTCCATATCACTGTTTAATTTTTTAGCGAAAGTGAATTACATAATTTAATAAAGTTATCCCTTTGAAGAGCAACTTCCTTTTCAGACCCCGTCATCTTTACAAACAACGTCTGATTCTCCAATGAACAAACCGCACCTAAAAGACGATAATTCTCATGACGAACCCCTTGCATATCCTCATAGGTACCCGTAATGTCCAAAAGTTTGCATTGCCTCCCTAAAATAGTAATATCCACAAGTTGCTCAAGAGCCCGAGTATCCATATCCTGTTTGCCCATCTGATTTGCCCACCGTTTTAGATTTGCTTCTATTCCTCCTGCTTGTGACATCAATACACTAATATAACA
>JAIWNQ010000279.1 GCA_020216745.1 Candidatus Hydrogenedens sp. | reverse complement strand
TTCCCATCCCGAATGTTCACCACCATTAAATGAAACAACCCGCATCGGTTTGCTTGTATCTTCACACCAACCCTCTGGCGTTACCCATTCCAATTCCAATTTACCAAAACCACCCGCAGTAAAAGAGGAACTCCCCATATCCATTTTATTTTCACCACTACCTGCCTTCTGTCCCTCTTTTTCCGATGCACTCGCTTCAGACGAAACATCTTTAATAGCCCCTATCCCCGATTCATCCCGATTCTCCACATCCACAGGAAGCAAACCCAACCGTTGAGACGTCGGTAATGGCGTTACCACTCCCCCTGACTCCAAAGGAGAAACCGACTTCTTCTGAACAATCTCTGTCCTTTCCTCATTTACACAACCACACACCAGATAAAACACAACAAATACACCTAAACTCAAACTTAAATAGCGCATCCTCATTCCTATCACTTTATGTCTTGTAAACCTTAATAAGATAACGAAAGAATTATTATATACATTCCTATATAAATGTACACAATAGGGAAATCTATCCATAAAAATAAAAACCACCCATCTTTACATAATTTCAACACGACATTTCTCTGTGCTTATTCGCACCGATTCACGCAATTGTGATTAAAACCAAAAAATCTTTTTAATGCTTATATTTCTAACATCCGTGTTATTACACAGGTAATTGCCATCCTTCACGATATGGCTTACTTATCATAGCATTGGCTTCATCGTCGCCAACAAACTTCCCTTCCGCCATATTATAGACTATTTTCCGTCCCAACCGTTGGGCAATACAACCCAAAAGCACCACTTCTGTAAGTGGTCCAGCATAGTCAAAGTTTGAGCAAGCAGGCTCTCCTCCTTTGCACGCTTCCAACCAATTGCGATAATGATTAGAACCACTAACACGAGGAAGAATTGGGTCAGGTTTCTTATAATCATTCATACGCGACTCGGGTAGTAATCTTGCCTTCCCACCATATTCACCCGCAGTTAAATACCCCTTGGTACCGATAAATAAAGACCCATTATCACCATCACCTAAAGGTTCGTCTTCTGGAATATCAGCGGGACGTTTCGGTTTATTTCCCTTATCGTACCAATAAACATCCACAGGTCCCATCCCTTCCCGTTCAGAAAAATGATATTTTACAATAGACCAAACAGGATAGGTCTGAGAATTACGTCCTTCCGCACCAACAATTTCGATAGTAACTTCCTTAGCCTTGTCTAACTTTAATGCCCAGAACGCAGGGTCCATAATATGACACCCCATATCGCCAAGTGAACCACAACCAAAATCTATCCAACCCCGCCAATTATGAGGTGCATACCCATGATTATATGGACGCATAGGAGCAGGCCCTATCCACAAATTCCAATCCATAGACGGCGGAATTGGCTCTTCAGGCAATGGATTCGGAGTCCCTTGACCCCATCCATCCCTCGGACGGTCTGTCCAAATGTGTGCCTCCTTAACATCACCTATAGCCCCTGTCCAAATCATCTCGCACACCTCACGAGCACCGATGCCAGAATGTCCCTGATTACCCATTTGTGTCGCCACCTTCATCTCCTGTGCCGTTTTCCGAAGAAGCTTCGCCTCAGCAATCGTATGCGTCATAGGCTTCTGCACATACACATGCTTCCCTAATTTCATTGCAGTATAAGCAATCGTTGCATGGGAATGGTCTGGAGTAGAAATCGTTACCGCATCTATTTCTTTACCCATCTTATCAAACATCTTCTTGAAATCTTGGTAAACTTTTACATTCGGAACACGCTTAATTGTTTCACTGGCATAATCAAGGTCAACATCACACAATGCCACAATATTCTCTCGCGAACAGGAAAGAATATCCTCTCTACCTTTCCCACCTATACCAATACCCGCCAAATTCAATAATTCATTCGGGGAACGTTTACCAGGAACAACTTTCGCTGTGTTCGGTTTCTTCTGTGCAAATACTGCACCCATCGCCGTACATGTGCTCACCGTCAAAAAAGCACGCCGTGTCATATTATCTTTCTTCATAAATGTACCTCCAAAATATTAAAATTACAACCACCAAAAAAACGTCCTATATAGACAACACCTCAAAATAAACGGTGTCATTGATACATCAATCTAAAATAATTATAAAGCACCTAAACCCCCCCTGTCTAATATCAACAAAAACTTCCCATACTCTCCTAAACTCACACATAGTCCTCATCCCATCCTGATTCACCTAATTTTCATTCCAAAAGAAAATCTCAACCCCTATAAAATTCAGTGAGATAGAAAGAACTACCTTCTTTAATTTTTTATTCATATATTACTAACAACGGCAATATTTACCTCTTTTTAACACCTCTACCAAACATAAAAAACGCTTATTATAAAAGGTAAAAGGGTAAAAATAAATCTCTTTTTGATATTTACCCCCACTTTATTATCTCATTTGGCCTACGTACATTATAATTTTTTCCATCTCACCCTCCCATTTGTACTATCTATTCTATCTATCTCATTCCAACGGTAAGGATACCAATATATTTCAGTTAGGAATGTTACTTATTTAAAAGTTTTTCTCGTAATTTCTTCTCAATTTTTGGAGAAACATAGTGTGAGACACTACCGCCAAAACGAACTATCTCTTTAACTTGACGTGAGCTTAAAAACAGGAATGGTTCACTTGGCATTAGACATACAGTATCAATGCCCGGATCCAATTTCTGATTATTAATAGCCAAACTTAATTCAAACTCGAAATCGGAAACAACCCTTAACCCTCGGATCAGTGCCTGTGCACCACATTTCCTTGCAAATTCAACAGATAACCCTGAAAAACTGGTAATCTCAATCCCCTGTTCATGATTCATTTCTTCTTCCAACATTTTCATCCGTTCCTCAACTGTAAATAGAGCGGTCTTTGCCTCATTAATAGCAACCGCGACAACGACACGGTCAAAAATCCGTCTGGCTCGATGTATTAAATCGAAGTGTCCCAATGTTGGTGGGTCAAAACTACCAGGGTACAGTGCAATTCGTTCAGCCATAATATGAACTCCCTAAATAAAAAATCAAATATTTGACTTACATTATGCCAAAAGAGTTTTGCAAAATTGTAATATGATAATATAATTCAATTATTGTGTTGAAAATATATTATAATAAATCCAATTAACCTCAATATAAGGAAAAAAATTATGTTAAGGCATGCAAAAGGTTTTACGTTAATTGAATTGTTAGTGGTTATTGCCATTATCGGTATTCTTGCAGCAATATTATTACCAGCATTAGCCCGTGCAAGGGAAGCTGCCCGTCGTTCCAGTTGCCAGAACAACCTCAAACAATGGGGATTGGTATTCAAAATGTATTCAGGTGAATCTAAAGGTGAACGTTATCCTACAGTTCTGGTTCGCGATGGTTCATTACCTATATTCCGTGATTGTGATTCCGCAGACACAACACTTCAACCGTATGGGTCAATCTTCATTGCTATTGGACCAGACCCAACTACATTGTATCCAGAATATCTGACCGACCCCGCTATATTCTTCTGCCCATCAGATGCACAAAGCTCAATCAAAGACATCACCAATGATGCCACAGGTGAAACCACTGCTGGCTGGCTCTGCACAGATGCAAGTTATGGTGCTGCAGCTGTAGATGAAAGTTATATGTATTTAGGCTGGGTCATTGACCGTGGCGAGTCCACAGATAATCCCATGACTTTCGGTCCATTACCCCCATATCTACCAACCGCGGTAACAGGTCCCGCCCAGTTAGTAGAGTTCGCAACACGTGCATTCCTTCCTGTTTACGCGAATCCTTCCGAATGGCCAAAATACATAGACAAGGATATTGATGTAAACCCTCCAAATGGAAATGGTGGTGGAAGCATCGTTTACCGATTACGCGAAGGTATCGAACGCTTTTTAATTACAGATATTAACAATCCTTCTGCAACATCGCAGGCACAGAGTTCCGTTTGGATTATGCTTGACCATGTTTCAACCAATCCCTCTGGATTCAATCACATCCCTGGTGGGTCAAATGTCCTCTACATGGATGGCCACGTAGAATTTATTCGTTACGTAGCAGAGGACCCAGCTAACCCAACAGGTGGAAGTAAAGCACCTGTAAATGCAGGCATAGCCCAAGTAATAGGACTGGTCTATAATTGGGCAAACTCATAATGTAAGGGATAGTAAAAAAATGCATCAAAAAGCTCTATATATTATACTGCTTTTAATCTTAACTATCGGCTCATATGCACAAGCACCCGATTTGTCGCGTATGGATATTGTAGAAAAGTCTGTCCCTGACGGTCCAGTGGCTTTGGTACTTGGTACCCCTATCTCACGTGAAGAATTCCTCTCAAGGTATCATTTAGAATTGCTTGAATACATCGCCACTACTGGCAAAAAGAACCCTTCTGACGAAGAACGAGTCAAACTCGCTATCCGATGTATTACTACACTTGCAGAACGGGAAATCCTATACCAAGAGGCGTTAAAACGAAAATGTATTGCATCTGAAGATGAAGTAAAAAAAGCCATAAATGAACAATTAAAAGATATTCAGGATAATGCTCGTTCTGCGGGTAAAAATCCACCTACCCTTGAAGAGTATTTAAAAATTCGTGGGGAAACATTAGAAACCCTTCGTGAACGAACACGAAAAAATATCATTTTAGAAAAAATGAAACAAGCCCTCGCAAATGAGAAAAAAATAACTGTTTCTGATAACGAGGTTAAGTCATTCTATGAAAATAATCAACAGTTATTTATGAAACCATCCCGAGTTCACCTACAACAAATTTTCAAACAACCAAAGCCAAATGCAAAAACCGCTACAGAAACCGCTTGGGAGGAGACAAAAAAGGAAGTAGAAAAGGCACTCGCTCGGATTCGTGCTGGCGAAAGTTTCGAGGCAGTGGCAAGGTCAATGTCAGAATCACCAGACCGTGAAAAAGGAGGCGATATGGGCTGGCTTCCCGATGAAGCCCTACCGCCATTCTTAAAAGAAGTATTACCCTCAATGAAACCCGAAGACTTAAGTCCAGTATTAAAAAGCAATATGGGATACCACTTATTCAAATTATTAGAACGCGAAATAGAAGAAAAGGTTGATTTTGAAACTGTAAAAGACAAAATAAAACAAATTATCTTAGAACAGAAACTCGATGAAGAGATTTACAACTTTTGCAATCCTTACCTTAATGACCCAGAAAAATCAAAGTTTTTTATTGCCTTCGATTCCATTCTAAAAAGAATAATCGAATCTGAGACAAAAAAAGTACCCGAACCAAAACCAGCCCCAACTAAGACAACACCAAAGAAAAAAAGCAAGTAATGAAAAATAAGCAATGAATCGGTTTATTTTCGTGTTTACATATATCTTCTTTTTATCTCTTCATCTATCTGCAACCAACTCCTATACCCCTCCACTAAAAGGTGATTTATTAGCCACCTCCTCTTTCGGTGAGTACCGTGATGGACGTTTTCACATGGGCGTTGATTTCCGTGCTGAAATTGGAACCCCAGTATATGCAATAGACAATGGTTATGTTGTTCGAATGCGATGTGGACCATGGGGATATGGTCGTGTATTATATATCCAATTCAACTCCGGAATTATCGGCATTTATGCACACCTCAGCAAATTCGGAGAACCCTATCAATCTTACCTGTACAAACTACAACATCAGAAAAAGTCATTTACTATTGATGAAGAAATCCGAGAAAATGAACTACCAGTTCAAAAAGGGGCACTTATTGCCTATGCCGGTTATTCCGGAACAAAATTCCCTCACCTACACTTTGAACTCAGGAAAAAAGATGGTATCACATGTATCAACCCGTGGGAATACGGTTTCCAATGGCTCGACCAAAACAGTCCACAAATTTCATCTATCCTATTTGTCCCTGGAACCACCAACACACGCATCAATGGCCGATGTCTGCCAATAGAATTCCCCATTAATAATCAAAAACAAACCCCTATCACGATTCATGCAAAAGGGAAATTAGGCTTAGCAATCAATACTATAGACCCCGAATCCGGGACTTGTAAATTAGGTCCTTATCGTATCACGCTAAGAACATCCAACTCCATCCTCTCCGTTATTGAACAAAATATACTGGACTATAACACCTATCGGGATGCAAAGGTGGTTTTCTATCCATATATATCAAACCCTATTTATTGGATATTATGGCGATGGCAGGGCAATCAAGCACCAAATTATCAACATGTCAGAAAGGACTGGCTTGATATTGACTCTGACGAACATTTGCAAATTGAAGTTGAAGACTTCTATGGCAGAAAAGCAACAGTCCCTCTTTACATATCTGAAATAACATCTAATACAACAAACAAAACAAGTCCAGAGCCCAAAACAAAATCCGGTGTCTTTGTGCATTATTTGCCTGAACTTATTACGATTGAAATTGTGCTCCCAACAAATAAAATAGATACAGAACCGACTATTCTATGCCTGCTTGACACCGAAGAGCAACCTATCACATTAAAACCATTTCGATGCAACGATACTGTCTATGAACTACCATGGTCTCCCCCTCATTCTGGAAAATGGACGTTCAAAGTAACTCATCCATTACTACCACCATGGGAAAAAACAATATATGCTATCAAAGAACAACAACCGATAAAGACCATCGCTACCCAAGACCTAAAAATAAGTATAAGCCCAAAATCACCTTATGGAACTCTTTGGCTTTCTTTATCAAATGCCTCTGTGTCCAACTTACCTAAGGGCATGGTGCTCTCATCAAAAATATGGAAATTGGAACCTGTTGAAGCACCTATTGCAGAGCCAATAAAAATAGAGTTGAATATAAATGATAGTATCACACCAAAACAACGAATACACCTATATCGCAAAACAGGCTCCTCATGGACAAGAGTAGAATCCAAACAAAATGGAGAATTCGTCAGCGCATCTATATCAAACTGGGGCATATATGCTCTTTTTCGAGATGACACACCACCACAAATAAAAGATATTTCAATCACAAATGGGTCAAAAATAACCTCACCCAAACCACCCATTTCCTGCTCCATCTCCGATATCGGTAGTGGTATTGCCAAAGCAGAAATGTTCTGTGATGACCATTGGCTACTCGCAGAATATGATGGACCTCGTGGAACACTACGTTGGGAACAAGACGAAAATTTACCTAACGGTTCTCATCAAATTACAATCGCTTTAACAGACTATGCAGGCTTAACAAAAAAGGAATCCATCACAATCAATGTGCCATAATAAAAAAACAATTTAACTATACGAAGGAAAGGATAATAATATGATACTAATAACAGGTGGTGCAGGCTATATCGGTGCTGTTGCTGTTCGTGAACTATTAAATCATGGCTTTGCAGTAAGAGTAATTGACAAGTTCCTATTCGGTTCAGAAGGGTTAGAAGATGTAGCAAACCGCATCGAATGTATTCAAGGCGATTTAAATAATTTTGACCCAGCATGGTTGGAAGACATAAATGGAGTGATTCATCTCGCAGGACTGAGTAATGACCCTATGGCTGAATTCAATCCAGAAGCCAACAAAAAACTCAATACCGAAGCAACTGCTATCCTCGGAGAACATTGCAAAAGAAAAGGAATAAAACGATTCATATTTGCATCCAGTTGCTCCATTTACGACCGCGGTCTCTTAGCAGAAGATATCATTCAAGATGAGGAAACCGCCGTAGAACCTCGGGCCGCTTATGCAGTGAGCAAATACCAGGCAGAACAAGAATTAAGTAAATTAGCAGGACCTGATTTTTGCCCAACAATGCTTCGTCAAGGCACCGTATACGGATGGAGCCCACGAATGCGTTATGACCTCGTCGTTAACACCTTCGTAAAATCAGCCTTCGACAAAGGAATGCTCACTGTCCATTGTGGTGGAGAAATGTGGCGACCCCTCATCGATGTAACAGACATAGCCCGCGCCTACGTCGCTTGCTTACAAGCAGACCTAAACATCGTTGCTAACCAGATTTTTAATCTTTCCTATAAAAATTACCGTATCCTGGAATTAGCCCATTGGGTTCGCAAAGTTTTCCGTGAGTTTGGAAAAAATATAGAAATCGAAGTAGAATATGGCTCCACTCGGGGTCGGAGTTATCGCATATCCACAAAAAAAACAGAGCACATTTTGGGATTCCGCCCATTAGTAAGTGTCGAAGAATCCATACGAAATATGGTCAATAAAATCCAAAGCGGAATAAATGCCGATTTTAATAACCCCAAATATTATAATATCCAATGGATTGAACTGCTCTGTCAGGCAGAATCCATCATCCGAAAAACTGGCTCTATCATATAATATATTATATTCCAGAACCTTAAGTCACACCCAAAAAAAATTGAATATGTAGAAAGAATCAATAAGAGAATATAAAATTTGTTCATAAGTATTGCATATCGTAAGATTTATCTATGTTCACTCAATGACAAAATATTACTGGTGAAAGGAAAAATAATGAAAAACAAAAAAACTATCCTAATACTTATCTTTTTACAATCTTTTTTATTCTTCATTTCCCCTCTGTATAGTGATGATATCCCAGAGCCAGACTATTCGACATCATTAATTAAATTTCCAGGACCATGGCAATTCCAATTACCGAAAGCAGGCATTATTTTAGTGCGGGATGATGAGTTAGATACGTTATGCAATCCCGATGCTGAGATTAACATTAGTGTGACTCGTGAGCCAAACATAACCACATTGCGTAAGATTTGTGAAAATGCCCAAGCAAGAGGTGTGCGAACACTTACAATTGCTTTTGACCACTTCTTTGCCCAATATCGTCCTGGGCAAAACAAACCCCGTGAATGGACCCCAGATAAAACGGAATACATCGAACGGATAGCAAAAATAAGCCAGTTTGCTCAGTCATACGGGTTAGGTCTGGATTTAAGTTTTCTCACTCCTCTGGAATTAGGCACCGAATACCGCAAGGAAACAGGAGAATGTGGCGTATGGATGCATTTCGGAAAAGGATTACGAGACCCAGATACAGGCAAATACAGCATAGAATTATGGAGACAGGAACGGTGGGCTAATAATAAAGGTCCTATTGATATTGAATTTGCAGGTGTCCGTGTTTTCGCCTTCAATGAAGATACTTTCGGTAGGGAATATAAAGTTGTCGTTCCCAGTCAAATGGTAGAAATCAGTGAAACCGCACAGATAGAAGAGTACCCATCATTAAAAACCAAACATGGTGATTTCACCGCTACACGAATTCGCATTTATGGGAGCGGTGCTGTAGAGAAAACCAAAGCAAATCGCATATTAGTTGTCATCCATTACAAAACACCCGAAATGGATTATTTTAGTGAAAATGCTCTGCCTTACCTGAAATCCTTATGCGATAGATATATTAACGCTGGCGTCAAAATTAACGCTCTCTATTCCGATGAAATGCATATACAGCAAGACTGGGCTTATTTTAATCACCATGATTTAGGTTCCTTCGCATTACGTTATGTTAGTCCCGGATTTCAAAAAGCATTCGCACAAAAATATGGCGAACAATACGCAGACCTTGCACCTTATATGATTTATTTTGTGCAGGGACAGGATGTGTTTTCCGATGACCTTTTCGCTCACGAACCTATTCAACATATAATATCACCAGGGAGAGAGGGGATAATTAAAACCGCATTGTTCAGGGCTCAGTACTACCACTTCTTACATAACGGTGTCGTTGACCTGTTTACTCAAGCCAAGAAATACCTTGAACAGAACGTGGGATACAAACTGGAGGCACGAGCACATGCAACATGGGCAGAAAGTCCAACCTGTGACCTATGGCGGACAGAACGCTGTTTGTACCGACTAAATTATGTCTATGAATATACCTCTAATTTTATGTGGTCAAATACTGTTCATCAAGCAAGTTCTGCCTGCCATGATTATTTTAAGTGGGGTGATTTCCTGACAGGCAACGGAAACGATACTGCCGAAGGAGGTTTCCTCGACCGCAACT
>JAIWNQ010000278.1 GCA_020216745.1 Candidatus Hydrogenedens sp. | reverse complement strand
CCGCCTTCGGTAGAGCCTTCGACCGCACCTTCAATAGAGCCTTCTATCGAACCTTCAGTTCCACCTTCGGTAGAGCCTTCGACCGCACCTTCTGTAGAGCCTTCTCCTTCTGGACAAGGTCCTGTTGAAACCCATAGATTTACCAAACTACCTATCTCAATTATTTCGCCACCTAGAGGTTTCTGGTCAAAAACTGTTCCTGCAGGATATATGTCATTACATTCTTCTGTGATTGTTCCAACTACTAACAAAGCATTTTCAATCTCAGATGTTGCAATTGTGATTTCTTCCCCTACTACGTATGGCACTGTAGTTATATCCGGTGTTCCTTCTCCTTCGACTGCACCTTCCCCTTCAATAACACCTTCCCCTTCAACTATTCCTTCTCCTTCGACTATACCTTCCCCTTCAATAACGCCCTCACCTTCTGGACATGGACCGGAAGAAACTACGAGGTTTACAGAACTGCCGTATGGAATCTGTTGACCAGCCAAAGGACTCTGACTTATAACATTATCAGCAGGAACTACGTCATCACATATATATTGAACTACTCCTACATTTAATCCCACATTGGTTAAATCAATTGCCGCATCATTTAAGGTTTTGCCTACAACATTAGGGACTATAACATTACATGGACCATCAGAAACAATTAAATCAACAGAACTGCCGTATGGAACTTCAGTACCAGCTGATGGGTTTTGGCTGATAATTTTACCCGCAGGAACAGTATTACTACATTGCTGTTGAATATTTCCTGTATATAATCCGGCATTAACCAACGTATCATCTGCATCATCCAAGAATTTACCTGTTACATTTGGGACAATAACTAGACAAGGTCCTGTTGATACTATTAAGTCAACCGGGCTTTCTAAGGGAACCTCCAAACCGGCTTGTGGGTTTTGGCTTATAACTCTATCTGCTGGAACAATATTATCACATTGATAGTTGATATTTCCGACAGTAAGTCCTGCTGAAATGATTTCTGTTTCTGCATTTGTTAAGAATAAACCTATAACATAAGGTACAACTCCGCCGGGACACGGTCCTGTGGAAATAGTGACGTTTACTGGACTACCTGGAGGCGATTGTGTTCCTGCGAGTGGATCTTGACCTACTATTGTTCCTGCAGGAAAAAGTGAACTACATATTTCACTCACTGAGCCTAATATAAAACTGTTATTGTTTAATATTATAGTTGCGTCATCTATAGTTAAACCGACGACATCAGGCACAGTATATTGCCACAAGAAATAGGGATATGTTACATTTTCCACGATTCCCCAAACAGTTCCAAATTGCCAGCCTTTATATGTATTCTGTTGTTTCATTTGTGCTGTTGTTTTGCCCGTACCACCTGCAGAGGTTGTCCATCCGGAGGTCTCAGTATTCCAATAACTTGACTGAACTAATCCTGCAGAACGATAGCCAATTAATCCTCCTGTATTTGAGGCACCAGCAACAGAGCCTGTTGAATACGAATATCGTATCTTTCCATTTAACGTAAAGGAGCCAACTAAACCTCCAATATTTGAGACATAACCTAAAACTGAACTGTATGAATAACATCTGCTAATTGAAGCCCGTTTGGCTACACTTCCTCCTACTAAACCTCCAACACTATTATTTCCAACAACGCTACCCATAGAATAACATTGTTCAACAATGCTTTCATTACGGCCAACTAAACCACCTACAAAGTTTGTTCCTGTTACGGATGTTGTGTTGGAATAACTTCTTCGTATGTTTCCAATATTATAACCGACAAGGGCGCCTGTATTTTCCGATGCTACAACTGACCCACCTTGGGTATTACATTTCTCTATGGTTCCACTGTTTCTACCTGCAATTATACCTACATTATTTCTTCCTGTAATAGAACTATTTTCAAAAACTACATTTGTTATTATCCCAGTTGATGAAACATTATTTAATAAACCAATATAATCAGTTAAGGGGCGGTTAATATACAAATTAATGATTTTATATCCTTTACCGTCAAGCCTGCCTGTAAATGGCGTTGCTAATGAACCAATGGGCAAAAAACCTTGTCCACCATTCCAGTTAACGGTATCAGACGCATCAATATCCTGTGTTAATTCATATTCACCATTGAGGGGATATAGAGGTGAATTGCCTATGCTTTGCAATTCCTCTATAGTGCTTATAGTAGTTGCAGACCAACCATGAAAAGCCACCATGAATGATACAAGAATAACAAATAACACTGACTTAGCAATAGATTTTGAATGAAGATTAAATGATAGTTTGTTTTTCATATACTAACTCCTTCCTTAAAATAATTTCATTATTTAAATTCAAAACCAACTATTTTTATTCCTATAACCTAATTTTTTTATTTTTTAATATAATTTTATACTAACTTTGCCAGAAAAGTCAATATTTTTAAGTGAAAAAAGCATTTTTTTATAATATTTTAATTGTTTTTATATTAGTTAATTATTTGACAATGTCAATTAATTAACATTTTATTAGAAGTAATGATAACATATTGGCATTTAAGAAACGTTGGTTTAGGATGTTATATTAAGTGCTCAGGATTATTTTTAGAGATAAAAACAATCTTCTCTAATTGAATAGGTCTATATATTACAATTCAAAAATAAAGTATGTTTTATAAAATATTAAAAGGTTATGAGTATATGCTTTATATAATTTAAGGCAATTTTCACTATATAAAACTAAGAATATTGAAAAAGAGAAAAACGTCAGCTCCCAACGATTTTATGAAACGATTATATCACCCTCATCGAAATCCTTTATAAGTATTGTTTTTTTGATGATGTAAAACTTTTTATTAGTTCAGTCTCACAAATAAGTCGTTTGTGCTAAGCTATTCTGTGATACTAATGGTATTGTTATTAAAACATTTTTGTTCAAATATTTTATGGATTAAGATTATGACAATTAATGTTTATCGGGCTATATGATTATTTGCCATTTATATATGCGGAAGGATTTATTTGGTATTCTGCTATTTTCCTGTAAAGGGTACTTTTGCCAATTCCGAGTAATTCAGCGGAAGAAACAACATTTCCTTGACATCGTTGTAATGCTTTTATAATATGCTCTTTTTCCATTTCTTCAAGTGTAAGAAATTTTTCCGTGGTGTATTCTTTTAATTCTGTGGCAAGGTCTTGAGGCTGAATTATGTCTGCTCGTGCTACGACAGCGGAGCGTTCGATTAGGTTTCGTAATTCACGGACGTTACCATACCAAGGTTGGCTGTCCAACCATTTTAATGCTTGGGGAGAGAACTGTTTGGGTCGCACAGGAAATCTTCGTCTCACTTGCTGTAAGAAATAATCGGCGAGAATTGGTATATCGTCGCGTCGTTCACGAAGGGGTGGTATAGTAATAACGAAGGCATTTAGTCGGTGGAATAGGTCTCTTCGAAATCTGCCCGCATTAACTTCTGCGGGTAGGTCTTTATTCGTGGCACATAGGACACGGACATTAACATGAATATCAGTATTTCCACCGACCCTTCTAAAAGTTCCTGTTTCAATTGCTCGAAGGAGTCGAGCTTGATGAGAAAGGCTAAGGTCTCCGATTTCATCTAAAAACAGGGTTCCATTATCTGCTTCTTCCATTAATCCTATTTTTGTTGTGTGTGCCCCTGTAAAAGCCCCTTTTTCATGACCAAAGAGTTCACTTTCAAACAACTCGTCAGGAATAGCCGCACAGTTAACAACAACCAGTTTTTTCTGGGCACGATGAGAAAGGTTATGTATTAATCTTGCAACGAGTTCCTTACCTGTGCCTGTTTCGCCAAGGATTAAAACACAGAGGTCTGACCGAGCACAATCACGTGCAAGAGCACGAACCTTTTGTATTGCTTTGCTATTTCCTATAAGGGGGTCAAAATTAAGTCCCCCTGCAATTAATTGTTGATTTTCCCATTCTAACTGTTGCATCCGTTCAGCGGCACGAATATAAGGAGCTAACGTATGAGCCATTGCCAGTAAGTATTCAAGGTCTGCCTCCTCATAAAACCGATGAGGCGTATCTGCACTGATAACAAAGGCACCTATAATTTCTTTGCCTAATGCGATGGGTGCAATTACCGTGTTGCGAACCACTGTTTCGCCATTTCTAAAAAATCTTTCTGGATAGAGCACTCCGCGGGGAGATTCTCTTATCTGTGATAGCAACTGGAGCAAGGTTGGTGTCCCTGAAACGACCTGTGTTGCTTCTATGGGATACACTGAAAATTGGAGAGGGTCATTTAAAAATTGCACGAGGCATAGGAAATCTGGACTAAACCGTTCTTTGATTGTTTTCAGAACATAATTGACAATATCCTCAACTTTATACAGTTGACTCAATGTTCTTGCTAATGAGAATAAACCGACAAGTTCTTCCGCAGTTCGTGGGTTTCCTGATTCAAATAGACTTTGCGGAGAGCCTTCAATAAAGACAGGGGAACCTATTTTCAATGGTCGGGTCGCTCTTAACTTCTTTGTTTCATCTGACTCTTCACCAACTTTATGAATTATTGTTCCTACTGAAAAAATGATGCTTCCAACGCCAATATCATCTCCGGGCTTAAGCACCTTTTCTTTGACAGGATGCCCGTTAACAAATGTTGAATTACTGCTTCCGAGGTCGCGTACTATTAACTCTGAGCCCGAAATAAATATCTGACAATGATGCCGAGATATGAGAGGGTCTTCAATAACGATGGAACAAACTGGGTCTCTACCAATGGTTAAAGGGGTATCCTCTGGAACTATCCATGCCCCACCTTTGACATAACCGGAGCGAGCGGTAATAATAAATTTCTGATTTTCTTCCTTTTTATAAGACATAACTTTCCCTTTCTTATATAATAGCATACAACAAAATAAAACAGAATTCAACTTTCCCAATTTGGGAAAAATATTGTTCCCAATTTGGGAAAAGCGGGTTCTATTTCCATTTTTTGGAAATGAAAAATTACATAAAATTGCTACAAATCAATGAGATAAGTCAATAAATAGTTTTGGCATAAGTATTGCTATATAATAAGTACAACAATTGAATAAGAAAGTAGGTACTCCTGAGGAAGGAGTGAGAGTATATTTTAAGAGCCCACAGTCAAAGCAAAAAATTTAACAAGGGCTGCGGCTTGCTCCTCTGTGGGCTCTATTGTCTTCATAATCCTAATATATTCTTCTCATGCTCGCTTACCCTTTATATCATTTCCAAATTATACCCTCCCTTAATTACCGCTTCCAAAACAAACCAAATCTCTCATCTCTCTTTCCCTTTATCCATCGCTCCCCAAAGAGGGTCGTGCAGAGGGTAAAAACATACCCTAGCCGCCGATTCAAAAGAATCGGCGGTTTTTTTATTTTAAATTTCAGAAAATTAATTTGGTTATATAAACTACTTATTTTGGTAGTTTTATAATTTAAGTTTGTCTACCAAGATTTTTGCATATACCCTTTTTCGAAATTGTTTTACTTTCTAAAGTATAATTTATTACATGTGCGTGTAATGTTTCTGAAGAACATTTTTTAATAAGGATTCATAATCAATGGCAATAGAGCCTCATGGTGGAGTATTAGTTAATCGTTTTGTTTCTATAGTGGAAAGAAATGTTAAACGTGAAGAAGCAAAGAGATTAAAATCAATTCAATTAGACGAATATTTATCATTTGATTTGGACTGTATAGCAAAAGGGATATTTAGTCCTTTAGAAGGTTTTATGTGTGAAGAGGAAACATTATCTTGTTTAGAGACGATGCATTTACGACCGGGGATTCCATGGACTATCCCTATTTTGTTGGATGTGTCTTCAAAAAAAGCAGAGGAAATAGAAATAGGAGAAAACGTAGCTTTATATGATACAGAAGAGCAACTGATTGGAATTATCACAGTTAGAGATAAATTCTGTATTGATAAAAAATACCTTGCGGAAAAAGTATATGGTACTCTTGATGATAAACATCCTGGTGTAAAGAGAACTTATGGATTAGGGGATGTTTTTATATCGGGTCGGGTAGAGGTTTTTGAAAAGAAAGTTATAGAATTTGAAGAATACAATTTGCCTCCAGAGGCAACGCGACATTATTTTGAACAGAAAGGTTGGAATCGAATTGTTGCTTTTCAAACGCGTAATCCAATTCACAGAGCTCATGAATATCTTACAAAATGTGCGTTAGAAATTTGTGATGGGTTACTAATCCATCCATTGATGGGGACAACCAAAAGTGATGATATACCGGGGAGTATCCGTATGGAATGCTATAAAGCTCTGATTGATAATTATTATCCCAAGGAACATGTGTTACTAAGTATTATGCCAGTGAATATGAGATATGCCGGTCCTAAGGAAGCAATTATGCATGCTATTGTTAGGAAAAATTATGGTTGTACGCATTTTATTGTAGGTAGAGACCATGCTGGCGTAGGGAATTATTATGGGACGTATGATGCTCAAAAAATATTCGATAAATTTGAGCCAAATGAATTAAAAATCACGCCTCTATTTTTTGACCATTCTTTTTATTGTCGGGCATGTGGTAATATGGCATCTATCAAAACATGTCCACACGATAACACAAAGCATGTTGTTTTAAGTGGAACGAAGGTTAGGGAGATGTTAAAGAATGGTGAAACATTGCCTGAGGAATTTACTCGGCCTGAGGTGTCATCTGTATTGCAGAGATGGGCACAAGGTGAAAAGGCATAAATTATTTATGAATATAAGAGGGAATCATGAGAGTAGGAATTAACTTGTTTGCTTCAGATGAGTGTGAGCCGGATGACCTCTTTTCCCGTTTTATTTATAAATGTCTTGTTCATGCTGTTAATTTGCAAGAAACTACTGAATTTTTTGTATTTAAAAATACACCGACAAGTGGTGAACGGTGGGCAGGCTGGCATGTTATAACAGAAGAAGCTAAACGTGGAAACTTTCTTTCAACACTTTCACTTCGCAGTTCGGTATTAGGTTCATTATTGAGGCAATACAAAATAGACGTTGTAATTACGCCGTTAGAGACAGCCCATTTGATTACATCAGTTCCTTGTATTCCTTTAATCATTCAGATGGAAAACTGGTATCATGGTTTTTTGAGAGATGATTTTTTTAAGAAGCGAGATATAAAACGGATATTTTATGAAAGTCCTCTTTGGTTTACAGCCACAGAATATGCACGGCGGAGTTGTTTAGATGTTTGGAAAGTTCCCCTTAATAAAATTATAACGTTATCGGCTGGCGTTGAATCGATACTTTCACAACCTTCATCTCCCTTAATATCACCTCCGTACATTATTTCTGCTATTGATGATGCTACTATAAATCATTTGGAAGAGACATTGGAAGTTATTCATCATTTTTGTAAAGAGTATCCGCACACCATCGTGTTTATAGGTAAACGCCATCCAAAAGAACCGGAAACATGGGGAGATGATATATTCCGAATTGAAGAGTGTCCGGACCAAACCTTAGCGGGGCTTTTCCAGCATGCTACCGCCTTTGTTTATCCTGCTATTCATGATGGGAGTGCACTTCGACCTATCGAGGCAATGCAATCTGGAACCTGTGTTATTACTCCTATGATACCTGCTATTGAGGAACGTTGTGGGGAGTTGCCTTTTTATTATCATGCGGAGAGTACCGCTTCGCTTAGTGCTGTACTCCATCGGGTCATAAATCTGCCAAAAGAAGAAAGAGCAGAACGAATACGATTAGGACGATTAAGAGTTGTTGAGTATTCATGGGAACAAACGACATGGAAGCTAATTACATCCTTAAAACGAATATGATAAAAATCATTTTGCACTTAAACGATTTTTCTTTTATTATAAATACAAATTTCACATTAAAAATTAACATAGAGGGAAGTGAACGATGAGTTTTGTAATTGGTATCGATGTCGGCACAAGTGGCACTAAAATTGTAGCCATTAATGAAAAAGGAACCGTTGTTGCGTCTTTTACCAAAAATTATGACTTAAAAAGTCCGAAACCTGGTTGGGCGGAACAGAACCCACTGGATTGGAAAAAGGCTGTATTTGATGGTCTTTCAGAAATATGCCAGAGCATTAATAGTATGGAAGTGCGGTCTATTGGTTTAACGGGACAAATGCATGGTTCTGTTTTTTTAGATGAGAGAGGTGATGTTTTATATCCTGCTATTTTATGGTGTGACCAACGAACAGCAAAACAATGTGACAAAATTAATGAGATTGTTGGAGAAACAGAACTTCTTCGAATGGTTTCTAATCCTGCTTTGACAGGTTTTACAGCACCAAAAATTTTATGGTTACGAAATGAAGAACCAGACGTGTATAAAAAAGTCAAACATGTACTTTTGCCTAAAGATTATATTCGCTATGAGCTTACAGGTGAGTTTGCTTCCGATGTTGCGGATGCGTCCGGGACTTTGCTTTTTAATGTAAATCAACGGTGTTGGCATCAGGAGTTACTAAACAAGCTTGAAATTCCTATAGAGTGGTTACCCAAAGTTTATGAAGGACCTGAAGTAACAGGGGTTATTAAGTCCTCTGTCGCCGAACAGCTTCGTTTGCCACCTAATACAGTTGTCGTTGCAGGAGGGGGAGACCAAGCGGCAGGTGGTGTAGGTTGCGGTGTTGTTCAATCTGGAATTGTTTCCGCTTCGTTAGGCACAAGTGGCGTTGTTTTCGCATTCTCAGAAAGCGTTCACACAGACCCACAAGGACGAGTTCACACATTTTGCCATTCTGTACCTGGGGCTTGGCATGTCATGGGTGTAATGCTTAGTGCAGGTGGTTCATTGCAATGGTTTCGAAACAAATTATGTCAGGAAGAGATAACAAAATCAAAAGAGACAGGAATTGACACTTATGTTTATATAACTCAATCTGCGGAAAAAGTACCAATAGGTGCTAACGGTCTTTTGTTCCTTCCTTACCTTACGGGGGAACGAACGCCTCATAAAGACCCATACGCAAGAGGTGCATTTATTGGTTTATCTTTAATGCATGGGAAAGCTGAAATGGCTAAAGCGGTATTAGAAGGGGTTGCTTTTGGGATGCGAGACAGTGTTGAGATTATGAAAGGGATGGGGATACCTATTAACGAGGTTCGTATATCTGGTGGAGGGGCAAGAAGTACATTATGGAGACAAATTATGGCAGATGTATGTAAAGTACCTATGGTAGTAATTAATGTTGATGAAGGTCCTGCATTTGGAGCGGGTTTATTAGCGAGTATTTCTGCAGGGATGTTCTCTTCACTAACAGAGGCATGTTCCAGCATAATTAAGGAAATAGAGCGGGTTGAACCTGACCGCACAAAAGCAGATGAATATGAATTTTGGTATCAAGAATATAAATCTGCCTATACTGCATTAGCACCTGCTTTTCATCGAATTGGAAAATCAATGGAAAGATAGAGGGGAATGAATTGGAAATGTTAGAAGAGTCGGATATGTCAGACAGGTCAGATATTTCGGAGAAATGAAAAAATTGATATTAGTAGTTTAGGTGCTTATATTCTGTCGTAATTCAGATAAAATAGTGAATAATCGCTCTGATAGATTATTAATAGATGTTAAGTATTGTTTCCCTTTACCTTCTCGGATGCTAAGTCGGTATTGAATAAGGTCACCTGCATATTTAATAACTTCATCTCTATATTTTTCTACTATAGATTTTTTGCCTTCAATAAGTAGACGGCACATAACGCCATCACAAGCACATAAAATTGAGCCAGCCTCGAACAATTTTCCACGAACTAAAGAAATATCTTCTGTCGCATATATTGTGTCTGTTATTTGATTCCTTATTTCTATCAATTTAAGTAAGTTCTGTATTGATTGTTTTTCTTTTAGATTATTAATTTTTTCTTCTAACTTGTCAATAGTTGGTTGGAATGGTCGTAGTAAATTGAGGTCAATATTAATTTGCCGTTCAATATGTTCAAAAATTCTTTTTAGGATAACATCACCCCAATATTGGCATTCTTCTGGGGTCGCAATTAATAGGATTTGACCTTGTCCTGGGAACATTTCCCGATGAAAAGAGGATGGAAGTTCTTCCCATTGATAAGTTCTTACAAATTGTGTAGCATCGTAAACACGATAATTATCTGGTAATGATTTGGGTAAGGTTACATTTACCCCCGTAACTTCTGAAGAATCCTGATTAACGATATATAGTAGCCAATAATTATTACCTTTTAGCCATGAAGTCGTTATTACATTTATACTGTCTGGACAGCGTGAACGTTGGTGTTTACGGACCTGTATACTTGGGACAAAATCAGGTGGTTTAGATGGTTTTGCCAGCATTACTAATGGAGCAAGTACAAAGAATCGGCCTAATCGGCTTCCTAATTCTTGCCATACATCACTAAATGTTAAGAAAGGACCTGTCAATGAACGTTGGCATTCACTGCCTACCCATAAGGGCATATTATGGTAGGAGTATGTAATCCAACCATGTGCTCCGCTGGAAATGGCAAGGTTTATCATTAAACGGATTTCTGGTGCTGAATTCCATTCGGGAGCACCTGAACCAAATATAAATGTTGGACCTATTGCCCATAAATGTCCGTTCTTGATGAATTGTACATGTGTCCGTAATACCTGTCCTAATTCCCATGGGTTTCTTGACTTCCAATGGCTTAGCCCACTCACTGATGATAAAGATGCATATAAGGGGAAAGCATTTGCTTCTCTGGTAAGGTAGATAACAGGATGGTTTGTGTCTATTTGTTCTATTTTTTTCTTTATCTGGACATACCCTTCTAATTCGCTGTCTGTAGGATTTTCTTTAATAATCCAACCGAAGAGATTTTCGCGAGTTGCATTTCGTTTAATCGTTTGTTCTTTTTCTTTAAATAAAACAGATGCTTTAGGAGTATCTAATTGAGTTGTTTCTTCTTCTAAGGGAATTATAACCTTTATCCCGTATTTTTTCGATATATCAAAAAGAACATCCTGGTCGCCAGGGAGAAATTCATAAAAATTTTCAATGATTACGACATTATGATGATGAAGGGATATGTCTTCAAATAACAAATCCAAATAAGTTGCCAAGTCGGTTCTCAAAAGGTGAGACATATTCCTTGCAGTATTAGCATTAATATATGTCCCAACAGGAAAGATATTGTCTAATATCGGATAGGAGATAGGTTTTTCTGAAACATATTTTGAAACATCTATATTTTTAAGGATTTTGTTTTCCTCATCGGTTGCAGAACGAAATCGTATACTGTGGATATAAAGAGTCTCCTTTGTAGTAGTAAATGAATATAACCGTATTGCAAGATGTTCCATTTTACTTGGGAAGTCTTTGTAAGCCCATGCACGAGCAACAGTTGTCCATTTTGGCTCTATATTTAGAAACTCAAAAAATTGACCTGTTATATAGTGCCATGTCCAAGCAGGGATAGATTTGCCATATTGTACACGATAGGTTATTTCTATAATCGGGTATTCTTTATGGGAGATAGGGAAATGAGGGACATTACGGCTTCGGGTCGTTAGTGGCACCCAGAAACTCGGAGTTTGCATATCTTTCATCAGATTGAGTCTGGATGTGTGTGTAAAGTCGCCTGTAAAATTAAGTATTTTCTCTCCATCTATGTTCTCAACTCTTTTTTCGCAGTGTATCCCTTGCCATTCTCGTTCTGCTGGGTCATCTTCTGATGACCACTTTGCTAAGTCATCTGCATAAAAAGTAATGTGTTTGCGTTCATCTCTTTCTTTTTGGCTTGGGATTTCTTTTATCCCTTTTAATAAACCTCGATATACAAATTGGCTTTCTATCATTTATTTGGTCTCTCTTTGGGCTTCAAGGGCACGTCTTTTTTGTGAACGTCGCAAGAAAAACTCATCGGCACACACGCCGGCAAGAATGGCTCCACCAATAACGACATATTCTAACTCACTCCGAATGCCTAAAATGTTTACCAGATTTCTCAGAACCATAATCAAAGCAATTCCTAAAATAACTCCGGGGACGTTTCCAGTACCGCCTCGTAAACTGCATCCACCTAATACTGCTCCTGCTACTGCGTATAATTCATAAAAACTACCAAAATCAGATGGCTGGACGGAATTTACTTTAAATGCAAATAAAATGCCTCCAATTCCAGCGATAAGGCTACAAATAACATAAGCCATAAGTTTAAGTCGATTGGTTTGGATTCCACTAAAACGGGCGGACTCTTCGTTGGCACCTAATGCGAATAAGTGTCTGCCCATAGGTGATAAATGAAGGAATATGCCTACAATAATGGCGAAAATAATCATGATGACTAAAGGTGCTGCGACTAAGTCTAATAAGAGAGCGATGGTCGATGGTGGTGACCCACCAGTTGGCTGTAAGGAAGGGAACCAGTCTAAAAGACTACCTTTGCCTAACCATTTCCAGTTTGATAATGCATTTCCAAACCCTTGGGTTGTATCCTTGGCAAAAAATCGGGCAAAACTTCGATATGCAAATAAACCGCATAACGTTACTACGAAAGGCTGAATATTAAAATAGGAAATGAGAACTCCATGCCACACGCCGATTAATGCGGAGATGCAAATTGCCAATGGAAATACTAAAAATGGTGACCATCCTTCTCCTTTATTAATTAATATGCAGGCGATAACAGAAATTAGACATACTACACTGCCTAAGGAAAGGTCAATACCCCCTGTAATAATTACTACGGATTGAGCCAAAGCCAAAATCCCGAACAAGCCAATCCATGGAAGTAAGTTTTTGAAGTTTGTTAAGGATAAGAAATTACTTGAAAAGGGTAATCCTAATGCTCTTCCATGTTGATACCAATGTAACCATTCCCATGAATAGGCTAATATGCATAATACAATAATTAATCCAATTAAACCGAGTGTTTTCCGCATTATAGGTTACCTTTTGGAAATTGTTAAGATTTCCCTAATATCTGTTTTAGTTCAGACCAGAACGTATCTACATTTTCACGTGTAACTGATAATGTAGGGATAAAAATTTGTTTGTTTTCAGGGATGCTGGTTGTGTTTCCTTCCGCAAGTTCTTTTAAGACTTTGACGGATTGATATCCAAACTCGAAGGGTCTTTGTACTACTGTTCCGTAAATATGTCCATCTTTCACGCCTTGTAATGTTTCATCTTCTTCATCAAAGCATACAATCTTTACCTGCCCCAATTTTCCTGAGTCACGAACACCATTCAAGATTGCGGGTCCATTATAACTCCATAAGCCGACGAAACATGCCACATCTGGATAACGGACTAATGCATCCTGAACATTGGCTATGGCTTTGGCACGGTCTGTCTCGTCTGTACGCACATCAATTATTTGGTGTCCTGTTGATTCGATTTGCTTTTTTAAGCCGTCTAAACGGTCTCGTGCATTTTGTGCATCTAACGTCCCGACACAGACAATTATTTTAGAGCCTGGTGGAGTACAAGCCTGAATTAATTTACCTGCTTCAACTCCTGCGTCGAAATTATTTGTTCCGATGTAGCATTTTCTTAAACTGTTAGGGGCATCACTATCTTGTGTAATAAGATTGGTTTTTTTAGCCGCCTCGTTTAACATTTCTGTTTGATTTTCGGGGTCTTTTGGACTTATTGCAATGCCAGCAACACCTAATGTAATTAGATCTTGCAATATCTGCTGTTGTTGTTCTGCAGTTCCTGCTGAAGGGATGCGAAAAATAACATCTACACCAAAATCTTGTGCCGCTTTTTTCGTTCCTGCCTCGGCTATCTTCCAGAAATCCGACGCATTATTTGTGATAAAAGCCACTTTTATCTTTTGGGTAGAGGTCGGCGATTTCTGTTGTGTAGAAGGTGGTGTGGTAGGAGAAGTTTGTTGTTGTCCACCACAACTGGTAAGAAAGAACAATGATGCTATGACAGTTGTAATACTGAATAATTTCGTGAAATTACGGCACATTTTTATTCCTCCTTAAAAACTGATTAATAATGGTTTAGATTTATAGTTTATCCTATTTATATGCATATTATTCAACATCATTTATAGGTTCTTTTTTATTTTGTCTTTTTAATTCATGAGTTAAAATATGTTTTGCATTAGGAAGTGACTTAAAATAAAAAATGGCTTTCAGTATTTGTTTTTCGTTTTCATAGAGGTCGCCATTTGCTTTTAGTTTAGTAGTTCTCATTGAAAAGGCATGATAAAGAGTAATCGCAGCTGCAACAGAAATATTAAAACTTTGTGTAAAACCATACATAGGGATAAAAACCCGTTCATCAGCCTCGTTAATAATTTCTTTTGAGACACCTTGATGTTCATTCCCGAATACAATTGCAGTTGGTTCTAAAAAATCAATTTCCTGAATAGGTCTTGCAGAGTCAAACGTAGTTGTGTATATTTTGTATTTTCGATTTTTTAGGTAAGAGATGCAGTCTGTGGTATTTTTCCATCGGAAAATATCAAGCCATTTTTCTGCACCTTGAGCGACACGATTTGCTTCACGGTATCTAACACTGGTTTCTATAACATGGACAGACTGAAAGCCCAATGCCTCTGACGTCCGCAATACAGCATTTATATTTCCTATATCATATAAACCATCTAAAACAGGGGTGATTGTATATGTTCTTCCTTCAATTACCTGCTCAATACGATTCGCTCTTTGTTCCGTTAACCATGGTTTAAGTGCTTGCAATATTTGTATAGATGAGCAGATAATATCATCCATCTTTAACGGTTCTTTATATGGGAAATACGGATGTAACATAGTTTCTTTCATAAAAAAAGTTTACTATAAAATACCGTCCTTGTTATATGATTTATATAACTGATATTATATCTAATATGTATATTTTTTTACCTTTTACTGATTGTTTATTATGGGTATAATTATTGCATTTGCAAATCAAAAAGGTGGTGTCGGTAAAACCACAAGTGCTGTAAATATTTCGGCATGCCTTGGCAATGAGGGATATAAAACGTTGTTAATTGACCTTGACCCTCAGGGCAATGCCACTCAAGGACTTGGAATAGATAAGTATACGGTGGAAAATACTACCTATTCTGTGTTATTGCTTGGTTTTCCTATTGAAAGTGCAATAAAAGCGACAGAATATAAAAATCTATATATACTTCCGTCCAATAGAGATTTGGCTGGAGGTGAGGTCGAACTGGTGGATATAGAAAATCGGGAATCAAAATTAAGAGAGAAAATAAGTGCGATTATTGAGAATTTTGATTTTATTATTATAGATTGTCCACCAGCTTTGGGACTTTTAACTATCAATGGTCTTGTAACAGCACATAAAGTTATTGTTCCCTTACAGTGTGAATATTATGCATTGGAAGGAT
>JAIWNQ010000277.1 GCA_020216745.1 Candidatus Hydrogenedens sp. | reverse complement strand
TGGGGGAACTATTACAAACGGTCAAACGAATACGAGACAATTTTAATCCCAGTTTGACGATATTAGGAATTCTTTTGACGATGTACCAACACACCAATTTATCCAAGCAGGTTGCGATGGATGTTCAGCAACATTTAGAGAATTTAGTGTTTAATACCATTGTTCCAAGGAATGTAACTTTAAGTGAGGCACCGAGTTATGGGAAGCCTGTTATATATTATGATGGCAAATCAATTGGAGCACAAGCATACATTGCACTAACGAAGGAGATTTTATCCCGTGAGTTCCAGTAAAAAGAAAGCATTAGGAAAAGGTTTAGATGCGATACTTGGACCTCTTCGAATAGGAGAAGGGGAAAAGGCTGATTCCGATGTAAATAAGGTTTCATCAGAGCAGATTTTATTATTACAACCCCAAAATATTCTGCCGAGCAAGGTGCAAACACGTAAAACATTTAATGAGGAATCTTTACAAAGTTTGGCAGACTCTATCAAAAAACATGGTTTACAGGAGCCTATTATTGTCCGCAAATCGGGGGATAAATATGAATTAGTATGCGGAGAACGACGATTACGTGCATGCATTATTGCGGGACTTAATGAAATACCTGCACTATGCAGGAACATATCTGATGATGAATCAATACTTTTGGGCTTAATTGAGAATATTCAGAGAGAAGACTTAAATCCGATTGAGGAGGCAGAGGCTTATCAAAGTATATTGGAGCGTTTTGTTTGGTCTCAGGAACAATTAGCAGAAACGATTGGTAAAGACCGTTCAAGTGTTTCTAACTCTATACGATTACTGTCGCTTCCATCAGCAGTGCAGATGCTTGTTGTGGATGGAAAGTTAAGTATGGGGCATGCTCGTGCATTATTAGGATTAAATTCTCCACAACTCATAATAGAAGTTGCCAACAAAATTATTAACCATGGTTTGTCAGTTCGTCAGACTGAACAACTTGTAATGGGACTTAAAAGTGGAGAAAGGAAAAAGCCTCTTACTCCAAAGAAAATTAAGAACCCCCATATTATAGAAATTGAACAGGAACTATCAAGAAGATTGGGAACGAGAGTGAATATTAAACATGGAAATTCAGGGAAAGGTAAGATAGAAGTAAATTATTTTTCGAACAATGAGCTAACAAGAATATTAACCATTTTAGGGATTTCGTTGGAATGAAAAGGAAGGAGTAATTATGATTGATATTCGTTTAATCCGATCTGACCCAGAATTTGTACGTAATACATTAGCAAAGAGAGGAAAAGAAATTCGATTCGATGAGTTATTAAAAATAGATAGTATTCGTAGGGAAAAATTACATAGATGTGAATTACTCAGAGCGGAACAGAATCGTACTGGGGAAATAATAGCTCAGAAGAAGAAACAGAAAGAAAATGTGGATGACCTTTTGACATCGATGAGTAATATTAAGCAACAAATTGCAGAGTTAGAAGAAGAATTAAAAAGTTTAGATGAACAGATCGAACAAATATTACTTACTATTCCAAATCTTCCTCATGAAAGTTTACCTATCGGTAAAGACTCGAATGACAATCGAGTTGAGAGGAGATGGTCAACACCACGCAATTTTGATTTTGAGCCGTGGGACCATGTTCAGTTAGGGGAATATCTTCATATTTTTGACTTTGACCGTGCTGTTAAAATTGCTAAGACACGATTCTCCTTATCTATGGGTGTTGGAGCCTTATTAGAGCGGGCTCTTATTAATTTTATGCTGGATGTTCATACAAAACAACATGGTTATAAAGAAGTATTGCCTCCATTTTTGGTTAATTCTGCAACTATGCAAGGAACGGGACAACTTCCAAAGTTTGCGGAAGACCTGTTTCGCATTGATAATTTTGATTTATGGCTTATCCCAACTGCGGAGGTTCCTGTTACGAATATTCATAGAGATGAAATTATTCTAAATGAACAACTTCCCTTGAAATATGTTGCTTATACCCCTTGTTTTAGGAGTGAGGCTGGTTCTTATGGGAAAGACACACGTGGTATGATTCGACAGCATCAATTTAATAAAGTAGAGTTAGTAAAATTTTGTAGACCTGAGGAATCATGGGATGAATTGGAAAAACTTACAAATGATGCGGAACATATATTGCAATTATTAGGGTTGCCGTATCAGGTCGTAACACTATGTACAGGAGATTTGGGTTTTTCTTCAGCCAAGACATACGACCTTGAAGTGTGGTTGCCAGGACAAAATTGTTATCGTGAAATTAGTTCTTGTTCTAACTTCACTGATTTTCAAGCACGTAGAGCAAATATTCGTTTTAAGCGTGATAAAAAACCTGAGTTTGTCCACACGTTAAATGGTTCAGGACTTGCAGTAGGTAGGACTGTAGTTGCTATTCTTGAAAATTATCAACAACCTGACCATACAGTTGTTATACCTGAAGTTTTAAAACCTTATATGCATGGATTAGAAAGGATTGAACCATAGTTATGAATGAGATTATGGAGAAAACAGCCCAAATTATTGCTAACTCAAAAAATGTTGTCGCTGTAACAGGGGCAGGTATCTCTGTAGAAAGCGGTATTCCTGATTTTAGAAGTCCTGGTGGGCTATGGTCTAAATATCCTCCGGAAGAATATGCTACGTATGAAGCTTTTATTGACAATCCAGATAAAGTATGGGAACTGTTTTATGAGATAGGGGAGACTATCTCAAAAGCAAAACCAAATATGGCACATATTGCCCTTGCAAAGTTGGAAGAACTTGGTCATTTGGTAGCGGTAATAACACAGAATATTGATAATTTGCACTATGAAGCAGGGAATAATACTGTTATTGAGTATCATGGAAATGCAAGAACCCTTTATTGCCCAGCATGTGGACGAAGAAGGCCAATGAGTCTTTCACATCGAAATCATGGGGCACCACGTTGCGAATGTGGCGGATTTATGAAACCCGATGTCGTCCTATTTGGTGAACCTATTCCATCGAGGGCATTATTTACAGGTGAAACATTAGCGAAAAGTTGTGAGGTAATGTTGGTAATTGGAACATCTGCACAGGTATATCCTGCGGCGTCACTTCCATATACTGCTAAACAATGGGGGGCAGTGGTAATCGAATTTAATACGGTCAGAACTCCATTTACAGAGTCCGTTACGGATTACTTCATTGAGGGACCGGTTGGGCATACGTTGCCAGAAATTGTTCGGAAAGTAGAAGAGATAGATAAAAATAAAATAGACAAACAAAAGTAATTTTGCTATAATTAATTTATGGAATATGTGAATTCCAAATAAAGGAGCATGAAGCATGGCTATTTATGAATACCATGCAATAAGAGCAGAAGGAGATTTTGAGAAGTCTTTTATAGGTGGAGTTGTAATAGCAAAGAATAGGCAGGAAGCCAAAGAAAAACTGCGTCAGAAGGGTCTCAAAGCAACTATGTTGCGAAGGGCAAAAGGACTAATGGCAGTAATTAAATGGTTTGACGCAGATATTCGGTGATTTCTCTGTAATATGCAATAAAATACTTCTCTATTTAATTGATTAGTGGGGGTATTTTGCTATGTATCAGTCTGGATAAATATCGGGAACAATTACCACCCTTGTGCTAAATACATAATCTAAGTCTTTTAACTCTGGAGAATAAGGTGCCGGTCCTGGGAATTTAACCTGGATAAAGAAGGCAGTCCAACCCTGTTTTGGAACAGGAACGGTTGCCGCATACGGAATAATTTCATTCTCTTCAAATTCGCATACACAGGCAGGTTCTTCTTCTCCATCTACTCCTCCTGTTTCACCTTCTTCTACAATGCTGGATTTTGCCAAGTTATTAGACGAATCTAACTTTGTAATTTTAAGTGGTATATTATTATTTTTGAATTGCTCTACTGTTAAATTATCTACTCCTTCGGATAAATTGAATGCATTTAATAATTCTGCCACATTAATTTCTTGTTCATGTGTAGAAGAAAGAGTTAACAACCCTGAAGAAGGAATATATTTGATAGACCAGGTTTCTTCATTTGCTATTACGGAATCGTTGTTAACCCCAACACAATCAATATTAGAGTTCTTTAAGGTAATCCCGTATATGTTATTTCTATTTGCATACAATAGGTCTGTACTCTCATTTGTGTTACATGTTGGTGTTATTGGATAAGTTGATTTTATCCAGTTCAGAGCAAATTGTATTTTATTTATCCATTTTTCAGCCTCTGTTTGCTGATTTGGTGTTATTGCAATTGCCTCGCCGTCATTATTAACAATCAAACTTGAAATAAACAAACCGACTGGAGCAAGTGAAACAAAGGTAGAATTGTTTTGTGTTGGCTTCCATACAGAAAAGATTAAGTTATCGGTATTGGATGAGATAAGAATTGTATTATTGTTGGTTGTAACTTTAATCCCGTCATCCCACTGTAGCATATTAGCCCAAACCAATTGTTCATAGTTTATGCCCGCACCATCAGCAATACCGTGAATAACATCCATCCACTCCGATGGCATATATGAAGCTAAATGGATTAGGGTTTGTTTTTCTTCAGCACTTAGCGAAGATAAATTTATGTTCGAGGTAATCTCAAATACTTCATTTTGTAATAATCTACCATAATGATAACCCATTTGATAATAAGTTCCTTCAAGATATACCCAACGTTGATTTTCGTTATTTTCCATAGTGCCCAAAATACCTTGTCCACCTATCGAGTTAACATTTTCTTCTGGATATGACTTCTCACCAGATGTGGGGATTTCAAGTATTGCTTCAGGAGCATATCCTGGATCGCCTCCACATTCAGGGCAGAATGGCCTTAATTTTTCGCTTGTCCATCCAAGCCCAATAGTATTTAGTCTGAAATCACGAGCATCTTTATTTGTTGCCTGCCATAATAACACTTCTTTGGGTCGAGTGATAGCATCAAGACGAATACGGAAAGCTCTCTTCTCTACATCTGGCTCTGATGTGTCTTCTTCAACCCACCAGAAGAATTTAGGACGTTCTTGATTGTTTATTACAGAGATGTAAAATGCCAATAAGGCTCGATACGTCGCTTCATCTACTCCTAAACTTTCACCAGATGCAAGTCCATGGTCGGTATTAGGTGCATAGTATAGATAAGAATTTTCTGGATAGATAACATTGTTATCAAGTTTGATATTCGGTTTTAATTCGTTAAAGTAGAATTTTGCGGAATCTGGAAGGAAGAACTGGTCTCCTGTAGAATTTGCAATCAATTTGGGCATTTGCAGGTTATCCAGATAATTAATGGGGTCGACTATCTTCCATAAGGAATCCCCTTCAGGGGTACCCAATCTGTCAAATATCCCCATTGCAACATAGTCTTTTAATGCTGGTGAGAATTTGCCACCATAAGAATTGTAATGATGCTCAATTTGTAGGGGCATATTAAGCACATCGATAACGATAGGCATGACTGCACAAATCCGTGGGTCAATAGCAGAGGTCAACCATGAAGTCCAACCTCGTTTAGATGCTCCTGTAATGACGAATTGATTTAATTCATATTTATTCCCAGGTTTTTCCTCTTTAACAAATTTTTGAACTGTATCCATTGCTCTAACTGCTGTACGAACCATAGGTAATAATGCTGGCCAAGTAATATCGCCTTTCCTTGCTTTATAAGCGTCCATATATTTGTCAAAACTGTAAGCAATAATGGCATCTTCTGACCTCTTCCTTGTTTCACCCACAAACTCAAGAGGTTGGTTAGGAACGGATTTAACCACCGCTGCAATAGTTCCTGTTGCAGAAATGAAAGGGAATACCATTGTAGCTACATCTGTTAGGTCAGGTTCAGTATCTGTTGAACCTCCAGTTACCATTAATAACGCCTTATCATGCAGAACTATTGGTGGCTCAATTATAGTTACATAATGTGTCCATGGTTCTGGATTATATACTTCCTGTGCACCTCGCCAAATGCCAGAAGTCATTTTCAACACATACGATGAAAGACCGACTGTGGGGAATGTTCCTGTACGAATCAACTCATAATCATAATAAGGGTCACAAATATCGACATATTTTTTCAGTATTTGGTCCTCAGGATATGTATCTGGTGCCTTTGCATCAATAGTTGCATCCACTGGATTAACTTTATTTAAACTCACATTACTTACAAGTAGATATATATAATCAAAACATACATCTTCATCTGGCTTAAAATTCTGGATAGGGATGGTATCTAAGACTCCATCCTTGTCCGTGTCTATCCCATTAGCATCCAATGTATATACTTTCTTTTTTGCTGGATGGTACACAGCAAATTTTAAGCTATAACCATTATCATCAGCAGTCCATGCTTTTGGATTTAGGATAACTTGAACTTTTGCGGATAATGGATTTATGTTTATTTTTACAATTCGTGAAGACAAGGGTAAGATACTCTGTAATTCAGACACATAAGTCGGATTGATAAATATTTTATCTGTAGGTGCAGGACATTTACGTTCGGGAATGCCTGTATCTAAGAACTGAGATTCATTTGGGACAAATATTTCACGTTCCTTGTCAGAAACACGCAGGATTGTTTCGTCGAATTTTTCTAATGCCCGTCCACGAACAAAATACCAGTATAACTCCGACAATCTTTCAGTATCATCAGTTGCCTCATAAATAATAGTATCCAAAGCCTTATAGGAAAGGAGAGTTGCCAATTCATAGGTAACGGTTTGTTGAGGCTTTAGTTCGTTCTTAAATACTTTTTCTAATTCCTGAATTAGAACACCAATAATGCCAATTGTTGGAGTATCTGATAATTTCTTTTCCAAATAAGCCCAGAATTCTTGACCCGCGTTATAATATCTTTTTTTATTCATTGCAATCGGCTGAAATAGTGTCTGTGTCAAGTCATAAAATTCACTTTCACTGAATGAGCGTGCCCAAGTTTGAACAGAATTATCTTCGCTTTTACCTACCCTTTTCGAGGAATCATTAAACTCAGCCACAACACGGTCCGCATGCTGTCCAAGATAAACTGCTGAAGATTCTTTTAATCCTTTAAAGTAAGATACTTTTCTTACACTTCCTAATGCATCAATATCTGTGGGGTCAGGCATTAACACTTCTGGTAATTTATAATTATCAAAGCATGAATAAAATAGATATTGGGAAAAAATATTGTATGGTGTATATTTTTGTTTAATATCCTTATTTTCTTTATCGTTCAAGGCTACAATTGCATTATGAATAGAGACCATTAATAGTTGTTTTGGGTCAATAACAATATTCCCAAATTGACGATTAGCAACTGATAACTGGTAAAAATCTTCATATTCAGAAGTGTACTGCAAATTCATATTAAAGAAGACTAATCCATAGGCGCCATCATGGTCTACTAAAATAGGATTTCTTATTCCTGAGAGCACGTACTCTACAAATACTGCTCCCAAACGTTTAGCAATTTCGTTAAGTGTATTATATGCTACTTCATCTGAGAAGTTTTCATTGTAAAATGTATTTGGATTTTCCATGTCACCCTTATCTAAAGCTACTAATTGTTTTATAACAGGAACAGAGCCAAAAATTCGCCAATTTAGGTTCCATGGGTGTTCAGGAGGTTCCTCCCCTTCTGGAAGAGGTATTTGAACATCGATAATAGAGGCATAGGGAAAGAAAGCAACTACGTAAATGGCGGAGTGAGGCAAACCTGTAACCCTTGCAAAAGCAGTATTATTCCGTTTTTCCGCAAGGACAGGAACCATAGAACCATCTTCTAACAAAGCAATTATTAAATATCTATTTGCAGGTCGTTCCGTTCTTTCCGCTTCGCCGTTAAATAAAGGTATTTCCAGTGTGCTGGATACAATTTTTTCACCACTTTTTGCAAATAAATTTTCTTCTTTTGCATCGTGAGCAATTCTATAAAAAGGTGAAACTAATTCTATGGGTTCATAAAAGTTTATTTGTTTTGCCTCTTTTGTTTCATAAATGCTAAATGTCGTTTTTTCAGTAAGTGCCCCTTGGGGAACCGTAATTGTAACACCATACCCTGAGACAACACCAGAGTAAGGTGTTTTATTGGGGTCAATAATTGTAAATGTTGTTCCTGGATTAACCCTTATATAATTTTCTTTCCTCTGTTCCGCAATTCCTATTCCTGTTGTAATCTTCAATGTTACTGTATAGAAACTCGGGTTATTCGCATCTTTTGGATTGTGGTAATAAGTCTTAATAGGATTGGGAAGGTTACTTGTTTCTCCATCTCCAAAATCCCAATACCATGATACAATTGGTGAACTCTCGGAAACGGAAAGGTCTGTAAATTGAACAACCAGAGGTTCATTTCCATCAAGCGGTGTCGCTGAAAATTGAGCAACAGGTTTTTTATCAGCAGGTTTCGGTTTACATCCAGATATAGCAAATATCAAAGAAACTACTACCAACGTAATTGCCATAGATAAAGCAAATCTTTTTAACATACATCCATTCCTATCTTGTTTGTCATTTATTAAAGCACATTATACCTATAAAAAGTCTCATTAAAAGTATTGGTCATTATCTTCATGTTCTTGTTTTTAAGTTCAAGTTATTCCTTAATATATTGTTATTAAATAATCTATTAAATAGTATAATTTTTTAATGGCTTTTGTCAACATTTTTCCTATGTTCTTAATTAGAGGAATCTAACCACAATTCAAATCCAATTCCAAAGCCAATCAAAAAACTGTTATAATCTTTTTAATTTTCTTAATATCATATTATAACTGATTTTAACAATTGAGGTTCACTTTTAAACGAAGGGACTTAATACATGGAGAGTAAGACCTTATTTGATGAATTACAGTGGCGTGGTATGGTGCATCAGATTACCCATCCGGAATTGCCGGAAAAACTATCTACGGAGAAATTTAATTTATATTGTGGTTTTGACCCTACATCTGACAGTTTACATATAGGTAGCCTTTTGCCTATAATGGGGTTGGTTCATTTTCAGCGGTGGGGACATAAACCTATCGTATTAATTGGAGGTGGAACTGGTCTTATCGGAGACCCAAGTGGAAAGAAGGAAGAAAGACAACTCCAGAGTAAAGAGGATGTTGAAAGGAATGCACAATGTATAAAGGAACAATTATCCCATTTTATTTCCTTCGAGGGACAAAATCCTGCAATTATGGTTAATAATGCAGATTGGTTATGTGAACTGAAATTACTTGATTTTTTACGGGATATAGGAAAACATTTTAGCGTTAATGTAATGCTTTCTAAAGATGCAATACGGCAAAGACTTGAAGACCGTGAACATGGGATTTCTTATACAGAATTTACATATTGTCTGCTTCAATCTTACGATTACCTCTATTTGTGTGAGCATTATGATTGTAGACTTCAGATTGGTGGTTCTGACCAATGGGGTAATATAGTCTCTGGCATGGAGTTAACCCGAAGACTTCTTGGAAAAGAAACGTATGGACTAACATTGCCGTTGGTGACCAAAGCAGATGGGACAAAATTTGGGAAAACTGAGTCTGGAAATGTATGGCTCGACCCTAATAAGACAACCCCATATCGTTTCTATCAGTTCTGGATAAATCAAGCAGATGCAGACACACCAAAATACTTAAAATACTTTACTTTACTTTCCCAAAAAGAGATACGAACATTAGAAGAACAAATACAGACAGAGCCACATAAACGCACTGCTCAGAAAGCATTAGCCGCAGAGGTAACAAGAATGGTGCATGGTGAGACCGCTCTGCAAAATGCTATTCGTGCAAGTGAGGCTATGTTTGGTGGCGACCTTCATCAATTAGAACTTTCTGTTTTGGAGGATGTTTTTAGTGATATCCCTAATGCAGAAATGCCTATAAGTTACATTCAAGAAAATCGTCCAATCTTGGATCTCCTTGTAAATTCAGGAGTATTAGAAAGTCGGGGTGAAGGGAGACGACTTGTTAAAAATGGTGGTCTTTATCTTAATAATGAAAGAGTGTCCGATGAGAACTTAAAGTTAAATGAGAATCATCTTCTTGGTGGAAAATTGCTTGTTATTC
>JAIWNQ010000276.1 GCA_020216745.1 Candidatus Hydrogenedens sp. | reverse complement strand
GACTTGGCAAAAAAGATTACCGTCTTTTTCGGTTTTTCACATAATAATTAATAAAAAGATTATGTCTACACATCAGACAGAAGCATTTGTCGTCCATTTATTTGACTATGGGGAAACAAGCAAAATTATTCAAATTTTGACAGCCCATCATGGGAAATTATCTTGCATCGTGAAGGGGTTAAAAAGAAAGAATAATCCGTGGATTTTTACATTAGACCGTCTAAATCGTATAGATGTTCAATATACATGGAAACCCACACGTGAGGTTCAAATAATCACAGATGTTGTTTTATTGGATGGCTATCCAGAAATAAAGAACGATATTCATAAACAGATTTTAGCAAGTATTGTCTTAGAAACAGCGTTCAACTTTGTAGAAATTGAGCAAAACGCAGTTACGACATATCATCAAGTATACACAGCATTCGAACATATTAAATTAGATACAGATAATCCTGTCACATTAACATTTTTAACATGCTGGCATCTTTGGCAAATTTTAGTACATAGTGGACTTGAACCCCAGTTAGACTGTTGCATTCGCTGTGGGAAATCGTTACCTTCATCACCCTACTTTTCATGGCAAGGGGGGACAGTGTGTCCCAATTGTCATCCAGATTATAGACTTCAAAAGAGTGATTTAGAATTACTACAACAATTGAAACAAATAGAAAATCCCTTAACAACAACCTTAGATTTTGACAAGGATTCCTATTTTAATAGAATATTATCTATCTTATGTAAATATATATCATTTCATTCAGGACATGCTTTAAAGTCATATAATGTATTACGTGAAATAATAAACTCCAATTTAAAAGGAACAAAAAATGAATCTTAAAAAAGTTATCTTAACTATTTTACTTCTAGTATGTATGTTTTCTCTAAATACGTCTTGCTACCCTATTGTCTATGGTGATAGAGATTTCCATATGAAGAGAGGGATTCTTTATCGTGGGAAGGAGACATATCTCTTGAGAGCTTTCTATGTTCCCGATACTGCTCAAAAGGGTGCTGAATTGAAGACAATGGTGCCATTATTGGCAAGTATTGCAGAGGTTGGCGGCAATTCAATAGCGATGGATATTTTGAAGGACCCTGACGATACAAATGTCGATATAAAAATGATAGAGACTATAAAATCTTATGCTGACCGAGCCAAAGACCAATATATGACTGTTATTGTTAGAATTGCACCAAATAATAAGCCTCATAAAAAAGAACCTCTCATAGGTACCCTTCGACAAAATTTTAAGACGATGTTAAATATAATTTATTGGGTCGATGGGCTTTATTCAAAAGAATGGGTGAAATCATTAAAAAAGATAAATAAGAATTGGACTATTATTTCTAATGAAAATTCGGACCTAATTTTAGCAAAAGATTCAAACTTATCTAGAACTCTTACACCAAACTTAGTATTTACAGCTCTGCCTGAGAAACAAATGGATACCATCCATTTTATTCTCCCATTTTCTCAAGAAAATTTAAATTCAGTCGAATCAGCTTTCGCAAAGATTACTCCATGTAGTGATATTGATATGACGACAGCCATCAATATATTAAGCGAAGAAGAGAGAAAGGAAGGTTTTATTCCTTTATTTGATGGGAAAACCTTAAACGGCTGGTGGTATTTAGGAGATAATCATAAGACTTTTGCTGTAAATCCAGAAGGGTTTATAGAATGGAAAGAGAAAGGTGGCAAAGCATTAATGTCTTGTAATAGATATGATAATTTTGTACTTCGGTTAGAATGGATTATGATGGAGAAAAATGGCAATACTGGGGTATGGGTTCGTGCTCCACGTGGAAGTAGAGCCTCAAAAATTGGTTTTGAAGTCCAAATTCTTGGCGATAGTGATAAAACAGAACTTACTGATGATACTACAGGGGCTATCTACAAAGTAATACCACCCAAAGTGAAAGCAATGAAACCTGAAGGGCAATGGAATGACCTTGAAATCATTTGTAATGGACCTTATGTGAAAGTAACCCTCAATGGTCAGGTTGTTCAAGATGTAAATTTTGACGACGTGGAAGAATTAAAATATAGATTAAGAAAAGGATTTATAGGATTAACAGACCACGGGAATCATTGTGGCTTTAGAAACATACGAATAAAACCTTTATAGAGGATTTGTTATGAGAAAAACATATAGAATTTCACTATTATTAACCTGTATTTTATTTGCCACTCTTTTTACCCTTTCTATTTGCTCGTCTTCACAAGAGCCAGCTATTCAAAGTGAAACGGGACTTGAAAACGGTGTTACTATTGTTTCTGTAAAAAATGATTGGGATTACCAAATAATTACTGCACGTGTCCCTTATATAGGTATTGAAAGGGATGACAAAACAGGTCTTGCTCGCCTTGTTATTCCGATGAAAGAATTGAAGAAAAAACACAAACTACCTATGTTCTGCCATGTACACTATGAGAAAGACGTCTCAGGGGCAAAAAAGTGGGCAAAAAAAGGATGGATTGTTTCTACTGCAGTTTATACACCACCAAATGGAGAATCACCTATTGATGCGGCTTTAGGTAATGGATATAACTTGGCACGAGCAATAATTCAATGGGTGAAGCGTTTACCTATTGTAGATACAACACATATATTAATTGATGGGGGCAGTCAAGGTGGATATATGGCATTAGCAATGAGTGCTGATTTGTTCCCTGTAATTGCTACTCACGCTGATGTGCCTGTAGTAAACTGGGCATATAATTTTGCCTACTTTGAAGCGAATCGAGAAGGGGCTGGGGTTGGTCTACCTTTGGACCAAGCCCCTATGCCAGTTTTATCATCCGTCATCGGATTAGCAGACATGTGTTACAAATATTTTCCACGGGATCTAAACCATGAATGTTGGTATTATTTAAGCCCAATTTCTTACTTATCCCTTATTACAAATTTCACCCTTATCACCTGTGCCACAGGTGATATGTTAGTCCCTATTGAACAAATGACACGAGATTACATTCGCCAACCTGATTATTCACAATTTCCCCAAGGATTTACTCGTGATTTTGACAAACTTGAATTCTGTTCACAAGCAAAGAAAGTATTTGAGGAATTAATACCAAAGGATAACTATGAAATTTTTCTGCTAACCCCACAAGAGAACAGTTATGAAATAACACGTGGAATGATTGTAAATAGTAAACTGAAACCAAAGGTCGGTCCTAAGAAAGTAGATAAACCATGGAGCAAAACAAAACATTGGTCCCTCGTTTACCTTGATGAAGGTCCACCTACTCCTGTAGCTGGACATACAAAACTTGAATGGTCATTGTCCCCAGACAGCTTTGTAGATTATCACAAAACAGCCCCATTACCTGAAAATATTCTGACAAGTGAAAAACTTGAGCATTTGCTTAGAAGATACATGGGAGAAATTGAACATCCTGTGATGTTAAACAATAATAAACTATCACAAAGGTTAAACTATACCAATTTAGAGCAAATGGATGTTTCAATTTCCCTATTGAGTTATGCTAAAATCAGTCCCAAACATGAGCAGAAACTTCAAGAGTTATATACTCAATCTACCCTTAAACCTTTTGGACCTTCTATATCTGCCTCTTCTTTAGAAAAGATGTATGAAATCCCGAAGTAAATACCGATTCAAAGGGTATGAAAAGTGTATTCAGTAGTAAAATAACTATGTCCTGCTTATTAGGTGATGATGCTTTACTGACAAATAGGACACATATACTACATCCCAACGAGGGTAGTGCCTTTAATTTGAGATGTGAATTTGTTCTCTTTAAATTATTTTAGGTATTATTCTCGCCATAAAATATCGGTTTTTAAATTAAAAAAGGCGATTTAAGTGGAGGAGAATGTATGCAGACTTCTATTATTATTGAGTCAAATGGTCGGGGAAAATTTGATTTAGACCGTCTTTTACAACAAGGGTGGAAAGTAGTATCTGTTACTCCTAATCATGGGGGAAGTTACAATGACTTTCTTGTCATTTTGGAGAAAGAGGAAACATCTACTCAAAATCAGTCAGAGAATAGATAAGTCAGGGTTCGTCATTAAACAATACTATTAACAAATAAAATTAAACTAATAACAATAATCCAAACAAAGATAAAGCCAAGCATTCCTACACGAGAAGGATAAGGAATTTCAATATTTTTAAAGGGTAGCAATTTTTTTGGAGGCTCAGGTAAAACATCGGGCGGAAGTGTAAATGGAGCGATATGTTTTTCCCCAGGTTTTACAGGGGTATATATACAAGTATAGATTCGATTTAACTTTTCCTCTGGCACTGGATGTGTGACAAGACTTACAATGATTCCAAGAGAAAATCCAGTGGCAAGATAGAACGTCATTTGCCACGAAAGTCGTAATTTATCCTGCCAAATCATAAATTCAGGTAAGTTTGCCACTGCCCATTGTTGAAAAAAGGGAAGTGAAGTGATGGTAAAAACAGTGAAACTTCCTAATGTAGAAGCCCATGCCGCTTTTGATGTTGTTCGTCGCCAGAATAAACCTAACCAAAAGATAGGTCCCATCATGGCTTGTAATGAAAAGAATATTTCAAGTCCTCTCGGGACGTTTGGCACTTTTAAAGCAAATAGTATCCCCACAATCACAATGACTATTGATATTACCCTACCTACCATAATATAGTGTTCTTCTGTTTTGTTTTTAATCCAATATCGGCGATATAAATTTTGTGTAAATAGTGCGGATGACGATACCATGAAGGCATCACAAGAGGACATTACAGACGCAATTAATGCAGAAATAAATAACCCTAAAAGACCTGGAGCAATGGTCGGCAGGAAATCCCTTGCTATCATTCCAAATACCTGGTCTGTTTGCCTGCCTGTTAAATTCGGATATAAAGCAATTGCACATAGTCCTGTGAAAGCCCATGCAATAGTGCAAAATCGTTTCAACAGGTTCCCCCCTGTAAGTCCAACCCGACCATCCATTTCCGTTTTGCCTGCTGCACAATTACCTAAGATATGCGGTTGCGTTACAACACCGACTAATGCATTAAAACAAAGAACTATGACATAAAAAAGGTTAATCTCTCCAGGAGCAACAATTTTTAACAAATCTGGATTACTCACTTTATCCCGCAAGCCATCTAATCCACCAACTGCATAAAGCACTAATGGAAGCAACATAAAAGAGAAAATAACGGTTAAAATCCCTTGGATGAAATCTGTGATGATTGCTGCACCTAAACCACCTGCCACTCCATATAGAATAAATATAGCACTCATAAAAAAAACGGAGATATACTTCGGTATGGCTCCGTTAGTGAGTGCTTCAATAGTAGCACTTGCTCCTAATTGTATAACTCCAATATTTACTGTTAGTTGCAACACCCCTACAATTGCATATAATGCACCAACTCCAGAACCGAAACGGGCTTCAAAGTAATCGCCCATCGTTAAAATACGCATCCGCCTTAATATCGGTGGAATAAGCCAATAAAAAGGGGTACAGAACAACCATAACCATTGATACCAAATACCAGAAATTCCATTGGTATAGACTTTTGAGGAAACGCCAACCGCATCATTTCCGCTGGTACCTGCTCCGAAGGAAAAAAATACCATTGTAACCTTACCGAATCGATTACCTCCCATAAAAAAGTCGTGTGTATTGCGAATATTTTTCGCAAACCATAGACCCACTCCCGAAATAATTACGAAATACAAAATAACTGCCAGCCAGTCAAAAAATGTAAGTCCTAACACCATCTAATTCCTATTAAGATTGAATTTCATCTTCCGAAACGATAAGTAATAACATCATCTCGCCTGAATTTAATATTAGATTATTTGGAGGTTGAATCGGTTTCACATCGCCAGAATTCGGGTCTAACCATATCCATTTCCCTTTTTCACGAACACTAATTTTTGTATTAACTTCATCTTTCCCCTCATTAAAAAATAGATATCCATGAATATCCCCATGTTTTGCATGGTAATAACGTATTGAAGGGGTTGGCGGATATAATAAAATATCGGGTTGAATTTTATTACGAATAAAATTCAATAATGCTTTGTCAGTCCCCGCATGGTTCAAAATGTGTGACAATCTTTTTTTATAAGTAACAACCTTTCTATTTTTATTTAGTGGCTCCAATTTTCGAATAAGCTTCTCTTTAATTTGTTCAATGCCATCAATAACTAATAAATGATATTTTGCCCCATCAATCTGGATATCTTCCCCCGATACGATCACATCTTCTCTCATGAGCGTTTCTATGTCAAGATAGAAAAAATCAATTTGATTCTCGTAAAGAATACGAGCAGAATTCCATGGTAAAAATTCAACATCAGCTAATATAGCGACATCTGCCACCGCATTCCCATCAGCAATAAACCAGCAGAGTCTACCGCACTTGTCAGCATATTTTTTATAAGTGTTCCACCATATATTATTTGGACCTACATCTGGTGGACGCTCATCTCTACGGGGACCTTTTATTGAATAATAAAAAGCATGGGGAACAAGCAAATCCACCCCTCGAACTAAAAGCCAACCTGTTAACCATTCCATCTCTTCATATGTAAGATTCCAGCCATAAGCACCAAAACATTCATTTAGATTTCGCTTACGTCGATGGTGTATCTTTGCCGATGCACTCCCTTTAGGTCCTGTAGACTCAGGACCTTCGATACTATTTTCTTTAAATGGTTCTACCCATCGCCACACAATATCTTGGCCAGGGATATGAAAATATTTAAGTGTATGTATATCCATTGGACTTTTGGGATGCCCTGTCAGAGCAATGTTGTGTGTTTCACACCAATCACTACAAGGTTTATAAAATGCAATCTCTAATCTTTTCTGAACCGCCTTGTAATAATCTTTTCTAATTTTCTGCGTTTCAGCCGTTTCTTTGTCCCACAGCATAGGAATATATTGTTTAAAATCATAGCCAAGATAATCTGAGATAAAATCAAGCATTCCCCATGTCCATGGTTGTGCATCTTTAATTGGTTTTCTCCCAAGTGGGTTTGGTTCGTCTGTAAAAATACCTATGACTGTATTCCCAAAATATTCTTTAAATTCAGAATAATACTTTTCATGGACTAACTCGATAAAACTTGCCACAGCCTCAGGATTTAATATATCACCTGCTGGTGGGGCTCCTGGGTCTCCATCATCAGTTCCAAAATGGACACCACGTATTGTGCCCATTGAACGAGTATGAATATAGTCATATTTATCATCGGCAAAAATAATTTCTTCTCCCTCCTTTAATGGCTCTTTACCCTTTAAGCGTCGTATTAAAGCCCTTGCTGAATGCTTTGGATTTTTCTGAACTACTTGCCCCGCACATGAACCAGAAGGATACATACCCTCATCATAAAGAATAACTTTCATCTCATGACTATGGGCAAACTCAATGATTATCCTCAGAAAATAGAGCCATCGCTCCGACATAAATCCGATAGATTCTGGTAAACCTATACGTGGATGTGGAACAACTCCATAAACACCATGGTCAATAAAATCATTTAAACATTCTTGAATTTTTCCCTCCTCTAATTCATCATTTAAAAACCAAAAAGGCATTACTGAATACTCACGAGGAGGTTGTTTAAATTTTTCTAAAAAGGCTAAATATTTCATACGTAAAACATTCTCTTTCTTTATTGCATAATTTTCACTTTTGAGTCGTTTATAATGTAAAATATCATATAAGAGGAGCTAACATAAAAATGATTCCTGATACTCACACAACAGAGAAAGGTCTCACAACACCCATACAGACTACACATGTAAAGATTCCTTATGATTTATGCCATGAACTTGTACACCAGTATGGATTAACTCTTTATGAGATACTTTGGTTTGAGGAGGGAATTAATGACACGCAAATTTTTGAAAAAATCCACCAAATTTTAGACCTGACTTGTGAACAAGCAAACTCACCCACTCTATTGACGCCAAAAATAGCGTTGTTTTCTAATGCTCAGAGTGTCATTAATGAACTTAATGATAAACGTAAAACATTCTGTCCACAATGCGGAAATGACCTTGTCGTATCAAATAATTTAATCCACACATTAAAACAGCTTTCTTCTGAACAACGATTTCTTTACTTATTAAAGGTAAAAGAAAATCTTTCATACCGAGATTTAGAAACGATTACATTTCATCATCGGGATGAAATAAATTCTTTGTTAACAGAAGCGAGAGAGTTATTACGCTCATTATTGTTAGACAAACCCCCGATGCCATTTCAAATAAATGATTCTTTGTGCGAAATTACTTATCAATATTTATCTCTTTATTTGGATAACGAAGTGAATGCATTACACATGTTGGAGGTAGAAAAACACCTTTACGAATGTGACACATGCCTTAAAATATTAGCTAACCATCAGCACATTCAAAAACAAATTGAGCAACTTCATATATTATCGAAGAAGGAATTTTTAGCCAACTTCCAATTGGAAAGCACCATCAGGAGGAAGAATCTTTCGGACTCGTTAGAAAAACAAAGAAGTATAAGGATAAGCAGAAGGAGAAGAGGTTTTTTATCACGAATTTGGAGATTTTTAAGAGGGAAATAAATTATCCATAAATTTGTCTTTTTCCTAAAAAATTCTATTGTGATTAATCTGTTTTACCTGACTGAATCTTTCAAAGATTGATTTTTATCAGTACTCCCGTAGTAATTATAAATTAGCTCCTTAAATTGTGGGGTATTCCGTATTGAATCAAAATCGGGGTCATTTTTTGCATCATATCTAAAATTAGGGTTTTTGTCCAATGCCTGTTTTAAGTATTTTATAGCGGTATCCGCATCTCCCTGAATAGATTTAAGACATGCCAAATTGTAGTATGGTTTGCCATGATTTGGGAAAATTTCTATCGCTTTTTTGTAGTAGAGTTCTGCTTTGTCATAATCACCAGTTTCTACTAAAAAGTTTGCATAATTGTTATAGGCGTTTATATCTTCTGGGTCTATCTGAATAGCCTTTTCAAAGTTTTGTTTTGCTAATTCGAGGTACTTTTTATCCTCCGTATTGTTGAACTCATTTCGATACAATGTTGCTAAAAAAGAGTAATATCTCGCCTTGTTTGGGTTGCAATTTATGGCTTGTTGTAAATAAGTTTCACATGCCTCGAAGGTAGAAATAGAGTATTTAAACCCTATATAGCCAAGATAACAATAAGCCTCGCACCAATCAGGATTTTTATTGAGCACCCCATACAATTTATTAAATGCAGTTGTGAATTCTCGTTCTCTTATATATTGCACTGCCAGTATAAAGTCTGCTTCTGTTGAAGTGTCCTTCCGCTTCTCAATTTCCACACTCGCCTCTCTAATCAACTTCTTTGTGCTTTCATAATATACAAGTGGGTCATCCTCAAGAGCAGATAAGGCTACCCGTATTAATTCTTTATAATAGTTATCCTCATTATGCCCTATTTTATTATTTAATGCTGTGATTTTTAATATAGACACTAATGGGTTATAATGAAAAATCAATACAGATACCAGCAAAATAAATATGATTGCGAATATTATGATTCGCACCCATTTTGACATAAGTAAAAACCTTTTTCCTTAATGTATGTAAGATATACTAACATACATTTAAAAACTAACTGAAATCTAAGAATATCATCTCTGAATAAATATCTACCTATTACTACAACCCAAAAATGATATTAATACCTTATCTAAGATATATGGAAATAAAAATCTTTTATATCTGTAGAAAATCTTGTCCCCAACCCTATTGAAGATTATTAGCCATACAGGGCATTAGCCATGCAGGTGAGGTTTGGATGTATTGGTACGAGGGAAATTGTATGCGTCAGACCTGTCCGAACTGTCAGACAAAGATAAACAATGTTTCACCATGCATTAGCCATGCAGGCAAGATTTGAAAGAAAAGAAGCCCGCCTTGGCTAAGGCTTTCTATCCCTTTTTCAGGTATTAGCCATACGGGCAAGGTTTTTAAATGTTTCTTCACTATCTATCTGTTTGCATGTTAAAG
>JAIWNQ010000275.1 GCA_020216745.1 Candidatus Hydrogenedens sp. | reverse complement strand
CCTGGATTGTTCAGACGCGTCCAAGCCGTTAATGCATTCCCATTCGCATCGACTGTCCGACGGTACACATTATACCCTGCAATGTTATACTCTGGATTCGCATCCCAACCAACTCGGACACTACGCGGCCCACTATACACCCTCGGTTTTACCGGTTTCTGAATATTTCCCGGTTCTAAATCTATTGTAATATTCGCACCACTATCAACCGGCTGGACCGTCTTCGGCTTATATTTACGTTTCGTAACATCTAATCGATATGGCGGTTCTAATGTCCCTAAATCAGGAAATTCAAAATTACCATTCGCATCTGTTACTACAGGTGCTGTGCTTGCCTTATCCGCTATACTAATCTCTACTGTCGCTCCTGCCACAGGCTTCTTGCTTATACTGTTTATTACCTTACCACGCACATTGTATGCTTTCTCTTGGCCTGACACATCAGACACGAAAAGCATACTCGTCATTACTCCTAATACAATAAATACACTTATTAGGAGTAAACTCCGTAACATAAATTTACCTGTCGTTTTACCTGACTGACACATAATATACCTCCTTACAATTTAGTGTTATTTGTTTACCACTTCCGCTGTAAGCACCCTTTTGCCCACAGCTTTCTGTTTTTTTCTTATCATCATTATACCATGTAATTTTAAAAAAGTGGAAAAATTTTTCAAGAATTTTATTCCCAAATTAAGAATGTAATAAACAGTATTATCATTAAACAACCTTTCATACAAAACAGAAATTGAAAATTATACAAGTATACTCTTTATTTTTCCTGTTTATTGTTTAATTTGATTTAATTTTGTTCTTTTTGAATAAAATTTTTTAGTCAAAACTGACATAGAATGTTTTTCCAGGGGGAAATAATGCGAATCGGAGAAGAAGAATTACTTGTCTTTTATATTATACATACTTCGTTTGTAGAGTTAGGATTGTTACTTTTTATTTATGGTTATGGAGGCAGGTTTATTTGCTAAAAGTAGCATTGAGCGGTCGAGTTCATCTCTCTTGTTTATAATTTTGACTTCACTACCCAGTTCAGGTTTAAGAGCGACAACCCATTTCCAATCTTCATCTCTGATGAGCATGAAAACGGGTGTCTCCTTCTTTAATATTGTATGGAGCTCCTCTATTTTTTTATTTAACATTAGTTCAATTTGATTAAATATATTTATTTTCCCTTTCTTATCTGCCTCTATTTTGACCTCTTCCAACACAGATTTTATTTGTGTTATCTCTTCTGATGTTGGTAAAAGGATATCATTAAAGTTTATCTTTCTTGCAGTCTTTGCAAATTGTTTATGAACCTCAGATATTTGTTTCATAAATTCATAAGGTTCTGACTGTTCGGTTAAGAAGGCATCTAATTCTTTTTCTGAAAAGAAGGGAATTATAAAATGTTTGGCATAATAGGTATACTCCTCTTCTTCAAATCCGAAGCTGTATGCCTCGTATAATTTATTCTCTTCACTCCATTGTCGTAATGGCTCACAAAAATACCGCACTGATTTAATCTGATTAACAGATGGAAAAAGAACAAATGCTGTTAGAATAAGATATAAGGACACGTGTTGCGGAATTTGCCGTAGGAGGGAGCGTTTTTCGGACTGTTTGACAAAATCAATGAAGGTATCAATAATCGCTATTAATGCAACTGCACTTAGTAATATCCAGTAAGAGTTCCAAATATGTTTAATTTCTGTCCAAAATACTGTATATGGAACCACTGCCAAAATGAGCAATAACACCATCCAGAGGATACGTATCCCTTTTTTCCACCGTTTGGTTGATGTGGATTCAAATGACATCAGGCTGAGCGCAGTTATGATGGCGAGCATCGGGAAGATAGGCAGTAAATAAATTGCTCGTTTTCCAACGGCGATTGAGAAAAAAATAAACGTTGGCACAACCCATAGAAGTAAAAATCGTAATCCTTCATATTCATGTTCATTGCGATTTTTCCAGACCCAAGGAATAACCCACAAAAGGAAGATAGACCAAGGGAACATATCAATAGGTACTGAAATGAAATAGTACCATGGCGGTTGTGGATGTGAAACTCCATAGATAAATCTGCCTAAAGTTTGCTTGAACAGGTCGGAACCCATCACATGCACAGACCCCTCTTGCATTTGTTCCGCACCAACCCATCGTGCATATACGTACCACAGCCCATATAAAACAATAATCGCCCCAAATCCGCCAATCGGATGAATTTTGATAACCTCCCTCTTCTCTCTCCAATAAAAGACAAGAAAGAACAAGACTGGAAAGACCAACGTTCCTGGACCTTTCGCAAATAAGGCACCGCCGAGGCAAAGGTACATAATAATTAACCATTTCCAATCTCGCCTTTCCGAGTAATACCATGAATGAAAAGCATAAAGGGCAAATAGCAGTAATGCGGTAAGTAGCATATCAATCTGACCGAACCGAGCCTGCCACCAGACTCTCTGCATGGTCATAAATATCAATGCGGAAAGCATAGCTATTTTTCTATGTGCTAATCTTCGTGCCAGCAGGTAAGTCAGAATAGTCGCTACAACTCCACTTAGAACAGAAGGCAACCTTGCTGGTATCTCGCTTACCTCCCCTCCAAACGGATACGAACATACTATCATTAGCCACATCAACAAAGGTGGTTTTTCAAGATACGGTCTCCCATTTACATGTGGAACCAGATAATTATTCATAACTTGCATTTCTCGTGCCACTTCTGCGTACCGTGGCTCATCTGGTGACCATAAATCATACCCCCAGATATTAGCACCAAACAGTACCAGTGCCCATAATCCAATAAGAATTATATCTCTGACATAATTATTCTCTTTATTTCGTTCCATAACAAAAACATCCGACGGAAAAGATTAAACAAATTCATTTTTTGGTAATTATATGCCAATATGTTTGTTAAACGCACTTTTGAACATGTCTATATAACAAAGGTTGAAAATCGAAATTAAATTATGCCGTATTTATTTTGAGAGCACAAATAAAAATCAGCACTGGGAGAATATCCCAGTGCTGTAATATGAATGGTCTAAAATTTTCGGTGTTAATTATACACCTTGAAGTTCAACAACCGCTCCGACGCTTTCCAATTCTTCCTTAATCTTCTTGGCTTCTTCTTCGCTAACGTTCTCTTTAATTGCCTTAGGTACGGAGTCGACTAAATCTTTGGCTTCTTTCAACCCAAGACCTAATAAATCTTTAACCTTCTTGATGAGGTTAATCTTTTGGGAACCCTGCTCTTTAAGAATGACGTTATATGCAGAGGGTCCCTCTTCTTTGGCTTCACCGCCAGCAGATGCACCGGCACCGGGCATCATCATTGGCATAGCCATTGCCATCGGCGCTGCAGCGGTGACACCGAACTTTTCTTCCAGCGCCTTGACCAGTTCGCTGAGTTCCAGAACATTCAGTTCTGCAATTGCATCAATAATTGGTTGTAATTTGTCTGACATCGTATTATCTCCTTATTTGTTATATTGTTTTTATTTGGTTTGTTATCAATATGAAATTAAGCAGCCGTTTGGGCTTCTTCTTTCTTCTTTTTAATTTGATTAATTACATTAACCAGACTTGTTGGTATCGCATTCAGGACTGTGACAAGATTACGTAGCGGTGCTGAAATTGTTCCGACGGCTTGAGCCAGCAATACCTCTCTCGGCGGTAGAGTCGCAAGACTGATAACCTGCTCCTTCGTGAGCACCTTACCTTCCATAACACCACCGACGATTTGAACAAAAGGTACTTCTTTAGAAAATTCTTTCAAAATTTTTGCAGGTGCAACTGGGTCATTACAAAAAGCCCATGCGGTCGGACCATTCATAAAATCAGCGGCAGATTCTGCTCCAATTTCGCGTAAGGCTATTCGGGCGAGATTATTTTTATACACTTTGTATTGAATACCCGCATCCCGCAGTTTTTTACGTAGTTCCGTAACCTGTGCCACATTTATACCCATATATTGGGTCATAATTGCTATCTTATTCGATTCGAGTCGCTCTCGTATCTCGTTAACGGATTCAATTTTTTCCTTTGTAGGCAAGGCTTTTCACCTCCTCTCATAACACTCATTACACTTAAACGTTATTATTCAGTTATTAAAAAAAACATCCGTGCCACCTCAAGGCAACACGGACACAAATTTCCATAATTGACTAATTATTTTGTGTTTCGTGCCTCTCGGCTGGCAATATTAAGGTTCTTGCGAACCACCGGCTGTCTTTGATGCACTATTAGAATTGTATCACAATTAAATCGATGCTTTCAAACAGATGAAGGCAGACACATTAGACAGGTCGGACAAGTCGGACGGGTTGTAGTCATTTGTTTTGTGCCTTTTGTAGTTTTAGTTTTTGCAACGAGCGTTGAATGAGATAAGGCATAAATTCTCGCCGTACAATGTTGAAGATGTCTAAATTCTGGTTTTTAGCCAAATCAATGGCGGTTTCCATAGCAAGTTGAAACGCTTTTTGTCGTTCTTCAGGTGTTAATTTTCCATCTTCACGACTTTTTTTGATTTCACGAGTATAGGTGTCGTATGTTTTTTGGACAGCACTTTCAATAATACTGAGCACCAATCGATATTTTGAGTTGCGGAGTTGTTGGTATAACTCATAAGCACGCATTATTGTCCAAAGGCTACCAAAGACCATCATTAGTAAATAAAATAAGAACTGGTCTAAAACAGGAATTGTTGTTGTAATCATATTTTATTCCTCCTTTTTAATTTAGTGGTTCATAATGTTGTATTACTTTGATTCCGATTATCTGCGTGGATATGCCCATCTGGATAATCAGCCTTTACAAAATCAAAATATTGTTGTGAGACTTCTTTGACAATATTTGTCGCGATTCGTTTTTTATCCCGTTTCTGCCGTGCGTAAAAGTCTACTGCAATCCCTCCAAAGCGGTCGAGATGCCTTGAATTTCTTGCAACAGAGCCTCCCTCCTCCAGCCAGCCAAGCCGTTCAGCCAATCTTTTTAGATCCTGTGGTGTTCGTGTTGAGCCAGTAATAATAATCTCAACCTCTTCGCCTATTTTTTCCATCAAAGCTTTACGGACTTTGGTAAGTGATATTATTACCGACTCATGTACCATAGCCCACCCATTTGGATTTTCAAATTCTTTTAGATTGAAGTGTGTTATTTGATATGTATCACCTATTTTGATAGCAAGTTGAAGATTATTCCGTCCAGACATAAATTTCCTTCCTTTTATCTTGTTTTTCTTGCCATCTATGAGGGGTGGCAGGTATAAGCACACCCCTCATAGATATGTAATCTGGTCAATGGAAAAGAGCTAACTCCAATCGTTCCGAACAACAACTCGTGCTTTTTGGTAGATAACCGCAAAATCAGTTACTACAGTTAGATAACTGCGATCCCATTGCTGGTTAATTAATCGGTCACTTTCGACTAATAAGTCCTGCTCGGTCAACTTCTGCACAGCATAACGTGAATCGAGCAATGTAAAGCAGTTTACTGGGTGGTCAGCCATTGGCACAAGTTTTACACCTAATGGTGTTGGCAAATTTCCACTCCGTGCAAAATCAAACAGACCTGAATCGGTTAGTTCTGGCAACGACAGTAATGCCTCCATCGTATTTGCATCGGCGACCAGATGTGTAGGAGTAAAGAAATTTTTAGTGGTCAGGTGTAAAAATGCACGGACAAGGTCTGTATAACTCCATGTTCCAGCTGTGCTTGAGTTAAGTATTTCTGGGGCGGTTCCACTGCCAGAAGCATCCCCATAGACCAATATTAGAGCAAGCCGTTTATCTAAATTCCGACCTAAACACTCTCCCATTCTTCGCAAATGAACCCGCAACATATCTACCGACATTCTGCGAATAACTTCATACGAAGCAATGACACCCCGTCCTAATTTCTCCAGCCGAATCACACGGTCTCCATACGTAATTTCCGATTCTGGAATAGCGGAACCTTCACTAACCAGACGAAGTTCTTCCTCTTCCTCTGATTCTTCCACATACGGCACATCATAAACTGCACTGCCAATATGCTCATCACGGATGATTAATTGTGGATAAATAGGTTTGCTTTGCATTCCAGCAACTACTGACTCACGAACCAAATCTGGAAATAACCATTTCGTATTTGGGTCCGTCTGGAAGAAACGTTCAACCGTAATTTGATGCAGGTCTATTCCAAATTCTCTTGCACAATACTCCTCAATATTCGTTCCCAACGCACGGAAATATTGAGAATAAGACAAGCCCAACGTGTTTAAGGTCTCGTATAGTTCTTTACCTTTCGTTGAAATCAGTTTTTCTTTCGGTTGGGATAAAAACTGCATCTGTTCCATTAGTTTGGTGTTTTCTTTTATCATACAAATATCCTCCTTTTCTTGTTAGAGTAAGACATGAACACGACTCGTGGCTGGTTCTACTTTAATAACTCTGCCAAAACCATTACCCGTAGCGGGTGCTTTAACTTTGCCTGGCACAGATGCCCCCACGATGCCTTTTAATCCATCTACCGTAGGCGGTGTCCCCTGATAATCAAAGATACACACGCCTCGAACCTTTACAGGAATGGCACTTTCATTTGTATCGCAATCACTCATGGCTTGCCCGAAGATAACATCCTCTCCTGCGAAGGCATTACTCACCTCATAATCACCTGTAAGTTTCAAGGCATCTCCACGATGGATGCTTACTGTTCCTGTTGATGGTGTGGAGCAGGTAATGATTAATTCTGTGTATGTTCCACCAATATCACCGAAGACCATATTAGAACCTCCTTTTTGTTATATGTTAGTTGTTTCTTTTTGTTGTTGTGTCAACACAAGGTTTAGTATTTCCTGAGATAACTTGTTATCTCCCGATTTTACCCAAGACTCATCTATCTTCTCTGGTCGAGATATCCGTTCCGACGGTGCATATCTGGAAAAACGAGCCTCCCATTTTTGCAGATATGAATAGATCTCTTCCAAAGAGCATCGAGCCAGAGCCTTCTCCCAGTGTTCCGAGCAGAATGCGTCGCCATCTAAAAATTGTCCTAATCCACAAAGTTTACGGATGGCATACTTCCGAGCGTGAATACCATCTTCTATCAAGGATGGCACATCCGCTGGTGCAATTTGCCATGTCTGCATCCGTTGCCATAGAGCCTGCTGAAATCGTGCAGGGAAGCCTGCCCAACGTTCGACCTGATACACCATTTGCTGACCTGTTTCTGAAGTTAATTCCAGATAACCACATGTATCGCTTTGCTTGAACCAACGATACCGTCCTGCAAGCAGACACTCTGTCTCCTTATCCGTCTCTAACCAAATAGGGTCGTGGGGGAGTTTTTCTTGACCCCATAGTTTTGGTAGGAGTTCATGTGCTTCTATTCTCCAACCTAATAGATAGTGGTCTTGTTCAAGGCGGACATCGAGATGATGTCCCTGCTTATCCTTATGTCGCTGTACTACAAACCGCCCTTCGGAGTGTAAGGCACAGTCAATAGGGATGGATTCTTCATATTTTCGGAACCGACTTAGCATTTTCACCTCCTTTCGTTAGTAATTGTTAAACATGTTTTGCTGAACAAGGGAGAAGATTACTCCTAACAAATTAGCCACAAGTAGCCACAATCCGCGTAGAAGGGACTGTTCAAGACGTGAAACTCGTTCTCGTAGTTCGGAAATATCCTCACAAAGGCGGTTCATAAGTTCAAATCCTTGTGGTGATTTTTTCTTATTGGTTAATGATATTTTTGGTGGCATTTTGAGACCTCCTTTTCTGTTTTGATGACCCAATGATTTATTCATAACTCCAATATTTATGGTTTCTATTTTTATATTCATTAAAGTAATTTAGACCCAATATGTTCTGTGATTTTTCAGCCATCCGCTCTGCAAATTGGGAGCGTGCTTCTGTTATGAAGGATGTTCCTTGAGAACCACAGGCAACAACCGAGCCTTCTAATACATCCTGAACCCCGCGAATGTGATAGAAACACAAATTGCCATCATATTTTGTGCCAGGCACATGAATACATTGACGGATATCCTTACCGCAGATAGAACATTCAGGGAAGGTAAATGAAAAGCCAATTGATGTCTCCCGATAGATACCACCCTCGATATTTGCAATAAAGTGCCGATTTTCGTCTAACAATAGCACATATACTTTAGGACGAACTGAAACATAATCTCCATTGCGAGATAATGTTGAACGGAAGAAGGTGCCCCGAGGTAAAGAGCCTCTTAAATCATGACGCTCCATTAAAGGTCTACCTGGCACAAGACGATTGATGGTGTTCAATTCCTCTTCTGGAAAGCAACTGAAATGACGGTCAATTTGATTGTGGCATAAATCAAGGGTAAAAACGACATATTCCTCTGGTTTTAGTTCCCGCAAGGTGTAGCGATTGACTTCTTTATTTTCATCTGTCTCCGTTTCTGCTGATAATTGAGTACGTGCGGGTGATATAACTTCACCCCAGCGTTCTGCGAAACAAAGTGTGTCCAAAATACTCATTGTTAAACCTCCTTTATGATGTTCTGTTGTTTATGAAGATAAAATGTTCATGTGACGAAGTTGATTACGGACTTCTTCAATACTAATGATTCCAGCCTGCAACAATTGCAATAACTCATTCACCCGTCTTGTTTCGACCAGTGATTGTTTTTGGGCATCTGAAGTGCAATTGGAACGTGGCTGAACCGTCAACTTTACCTGAACACCTGCAAGTGCCAACTCTAAACGATAAATCCGTTCTAATATTCGAGCGATGGAGCGATTGATTGTCTCTACCTGACGATTGATAATCTCATATTGCACCGTCCCATAGGTCTCTGTCGTTCCATAATTCCGACCTAACAAGATGGGCATCATGTGTGTGCCTGTGATGATTTGTTCTTCAATGGCTCGCTGTGTATCGTAATAGGCAGGATAGCGTTGTGCCCCTTGAACCACAGAAATTCCTACATTATCATAGGTAACGACATTTTGGTCAACGCCTAAATTGCTCATTTGTTCCCGAATCTCAGCCAAGTTTGCCTCCATTCGGTTCTGATATTCCTCTTCACTTTCTTCTGGTAGTTTTGCTTCGGGTTTATACTGCACATGGAGTCGTGCCCAGCCTGCGTTATGCATTGCACGTGCCATATCCTCCATAAGTCTCTGTTGAACCTTGATTACAAAGGGCAAAGCACGAAATAAGGAACGACCGTAAGGGTTTGTTCCATCACGGTCTAAGGCTATATATACGAATCGTTCTGATGGCAAATGGATTGTTTCATTCCCATAAATCTGGTATGCCTGCCATGAATGGTCTTCCCAACGGAAGCGGATAGTCCAGACATCAATCGGGACTATATCCTGAATGTAATTGCTGGAAGGTGAAAAAACAATTTCAAGGGCGGATGCCCCATAGGTAAATAGTGAGGTATATATAATATCCAGCAAATTTGTAAGACCACCATCACCACTATTTATTCGCTGGTTTAACTGTTCAATTATCCGTTTTGCCTGAACAAGTTTCGCCTCCGTTACTTCGTTTCCCCACTGTAGGTCGAAGCCATTATTACAAAGTCGTTTCCATGTCCAGACTGCATCGGACAGGTCGGGAATGGAATCACGCAAGTATCTGTAAACTTCGAGCATAAAAAAGGGGATATGGTCTGGTAGCGGGACGAAGTTATATGACAAAGGATTAGGGGTATCAAATATCAGGGAGTGGCGAATTGCATTTGCAGGTTTTGCCTTTGTATTAGAAGGGCTATTTGAGCCTTTCAGGGATAATAAACGATATAACCATGTTAATGCTTTTTCTGGATATATGCCCATAACTATTCCTTTTCCTTTGTAAAATTGCTCTATAAATAAGAGTGAGTATTTTGCCCTGAACAGGGTTTAACTTATTGATAGAGAATAGGTTATTGGGGGGGTAGATACGTCAGACGAGTTGGACACGTCAGGCACGTCGGACAAAACATTTGAGATTGACTAAGTAGACTGCTTTTCTGTATAATAAACGTGGGGAGTAAAAAAAATTTATGATTTTAGACAAATACCAAAATTGTTTTTGGGCTTCGAATAAAGAGGTCTGGGGTTTGCCATTAAAACGGATTTTTATGCAGAGGAAATCCATGTTTCATATTTTCTCTCTTCGTGTATTTTCTATGGCTATTCTCCTTTTTACACTTCTTATTTTTGTATTTACAGGTTGTGATTCGGGGAGTCTATCACCTGAAAGGGTTGTGCCAGATGAATATGCAAGTGGTGATAATCAGGTATGTATGCATGGTGAGACGTTGCCTCAGCCGTTTCGTGTTACGGTAGAGAGTGCAATTCAGAAAGGTCTACTTGGTGGTGAAGGAGGCAGAAAGGGCATTGGTGGTGTTCGAGTCTTATTCAGAGTTCTTAACGAGGATACCGGTGCTGTATTTACCAAAACGAACCAACCTAAAGCAGAGGTTATAACGGATGCAGGGGGTTCCGCCTCTGCATTATTAAAATTAGGGAATTGGTGTGGAGACATTTGGGTAGAGGCATCGTTACCAGATTTCCCGAATGTTAAACCTGCCCGATTACGTGCTATCGGTGGTGTAGAAAAAATTTTATCTTCAAAGGAATCGGTAGCAGGAGGTACCATTGATTCTTTTGGTGTTCGATTGGTCAATAGTGATGGTTCACCTGCAAAAGGAGTGGAAGTCTTTTTCCGTGTTGAGGGTTCTTCCAAAGGTGCCTCGGTTAAAAATACGCATATACTTACTGACGACGAAGGTAAGGCAGTTACCTCCTGGAAATTAGGGAACGAGACGGGAATAAATTATGCCTCCATTGAAATTCGTGATACACGACCCGATATAACCCCCAGAGACCGATTTGATGCAAGGTCTTTGGAGTTCAAAGTGATGGGGATGAATAAATGGGGGCTATTAGTAACGTTACTGGGTGGACTTGCGGTATTCATTTATGGGATGACCTTGATGTCGTCAGGCATTCAATTAGCTGCAGACCGCAAATTGAAAGCCATCCTTCAATTTATGACGCAAAATCGTGTGACTGCATTGTTAGCAGGGACTATTACCACTGCTCTTGTTCAATCCTCTTCTGCAACTACAGTAATGACTGTCGGTTTTGTCAATGCTGGGATGCTTTCATTGAAGCAGGCTATCGGTGTAATTTATGGTGCAAACATCGGTACGACTGTCACGGCACAATTGATTGCTTTTCGGTTAGAGACATTATCCTTACCTGCAATTGCAATCGGATTCATCATGATGTGGATTCCTAAAAATGCAAAGGTAAAAGCCTTCGGACAAGCCATTCTCGGGTTTGGTTTATTATTTCTTGGCTTGACCATCATGTCCGATGTGCTAAAACCGTTACGTTACAGTACCGAGTTTATACAGTGGTTTCATAAGTTCGATTGTTCCCCTGATGCCCAAGGGGTCATGCCATTAGTGCCAACGCTTATGTGTATTCTCATTGGAACCATAGCAACCTGTGTTATTCAGTCCAGTAGTGCTACGGTAGGTCTTGTGCAAGCACTTTGTGCTCAGGGGCTCATTAATTTTTATACAGCGGTTCCGCTTATTCTCGGGGATAACATTGGAACGACTATCACGGCGAACCTTGCAGCATTGAGTGCGAACCGTAATGCAAAGCGTGCAGCGTTGGCTCATACCTTCTTTAATGTAATCGGGACATTAATTATGTTTGGCTTATTCTTTGTCCCACTCTGGAACCATCAGCCGTTATTTTTAGGATTTGTAGATTGGTTAACTCCAGGAAATGTGTTTTCTCAACATCCAGAAAATATTGTACGACATGCTGCGAATGCACATAGTTTGTTCAACATTATCAATGCACTCCTATTCCTGCCATTTGTCAATTTACATGCAAAACTTTGCATGTTGATTATCCCAACCACTCGAGAGGATCGAGAAACAGTGCTTGAATATCTCGAACCGAAACTTTTAAATTCACCACTATTTGCTCTTGAACAAGCGGTAAAAGAAGTCACATATATGATTCGCAAAGGACAAAACTCCATCAATGATGCATGCGAACTGTTCTGCACAGGGAAAGAACCGTTAATCCAACGTATTCAGGAACGCGAAATATTAATTGACCGTCTCCAACATGATATAACGGAATATCTTGTAGAACTATCCCGAAAAGAATTAGAACCGTCTCAATCGAAATTAATCCCTGCTTTAATCCATGCCGTTAACGATGCGGAACGATTGGGTGACCATGCGGAAGCCTTTATTGAACTTTACCACATCTTGAAACAGAATGAACTAACTTTAACATCATCTGCTTTGAATGAAATTCGTGAACTTCAGCACACATTAAATGAACAGATGGAATTTCTATTTCAAACATTTGAAAAGCATGACATTGACTCTGCACAGAAATCTATTTTTACAGGTGGGAAAATTCAAGAACTTGTTCACCATTTCACCGAGAACCATGTTCATCGTTTGGATACAGGTGAATGTTCTGTAAAGGCTGGGGTTGTGTTCTTGGATGTTTTAGGGCATTTAGAACGTATTAGCGACCACATTGTTAATATTGCGGAACGTGCTGAAATTATATTGAATGTCATTCGATAAAACAAACTATATCTTAAATCTTCGTTACAAAGGAATATGTAATAAAACGCAAAGGGAAGCAAATGAAGTGTGCTTGCTGGCTCGGACCTAAAAATATACAAATTATTGAGAAGCCAAAACCTATCCCAAAAGATGGTGAGGCATTAGTTCAGGTGGAATCTGTCGGAATATGTGGCTCGGATATTCATTACTACGTAGAAGGTAAAATTGGAGACCAGTATATCTCGCCACCATTGGTGTTAGGGCATGAATTCGCTGGTAACGTTATTGAAGTTAAAGGTTCGCAATTTGAACATCTGGTCGGTAAACGGGTAGCAGTGGAGCCAGGGATACCTTGCGGGGAATGTGAGTTTTGTAATAAGGGGCATTATAATGTTTGTCCATTTATGAAATTTTTAGGGGGACCTGGTTGTGATGGTGCTCTATCCGAATTTATTTCGGTACCAGCACAGATGTGTTTCTCGGTTCCTGATACGATGTCCGCTCCTATTTCCGCAATGGTAGAGCCAACAGCAGTTGCCTTGCATGCGGTAGAATTGGCTTGCTTTCATCCTGGCGAAACAGCACTGGTAGTAGGTCTCGGCTCCATAGGACTACTAACTGTACAGTTATTGCTGTTAAGTGGTGCTTCTCTGGTAGCAGGAATAGATTTAAATCTTTACCGTAGTGCTATTGCGATACAATTAGGTGCCCATAAAAGTCTTACTCCGATTTCCAGTGAACCGACCCAAGAAAGTATAGATTGGTGCAATAAAATCACAGAGCATCATGGGTTTGATGTAACGTTTGATTGCACAAACAGTTCAGAAGGGATTGTTATTGCTTGCCATGGTGCTAAACCTGCTGGAAGATGTGTACTGGTGGGAATTTCTGGGAAGGATTACGACCCTATCCCTGTTAGTATTGCACGACGTCGTGAACTGAAATTACAATGGTGTCGGCGGTTTAGGTATAACTTTCCGAGCACCATCGAACTAATACGACAGGGGAAAATTAAGATTGAACCGATATTAACACACCATTTCCCACCTGAACAGACGAGTTTGGCTTTTGATATGGTTGCTTCTGGAGCAGGAAAGTTGATAAAGGCTTCTATTGACTGGATGTAAAAGGAGTTTTATGAGACCAGTCGGACGGGTCCGGACAGGTCGGGGTTAAACCTCTTTTACTTATTAGATTTTTCGTAGGCAGATTCTGCAGAAAAAATGGCACGAATACGGTCAAGGTCAAATTTCGGTTTACGGTCGTATGTATAAATTCCATTTTGTTCTTGCTCAATGTTATATAACTGCGTATAGCAGAAGCCGAAAATGTAGGGGTTATCCAGAATTGCCTTTGTGAGCCCTTCCAATCTCTGGTAAAATTCCTCTAATGTCTTCGGATTGTTGCCATATCCCCAACCACCTTGTTCCACATTCCAGCCAATTCCACCATATTCACTAATGAAAAATGGGACAGGACGTGTTTCTGCATAGGAGCAATCGGGCTTTTTAGGATTATCCGCAATTGTATCCCATTTGGCTTTGAATTTTACGGGGTCTTGCTCATAATCATGGGCATCGATAAGCATTGGCTTAGGGTAGCCGTGAGTCCATCCACTGGCTTCCAGCACAGGTCGGGTTGAGTCAATGGCACGGGTTAATTCAAGAATAACTCCCTGTAAAGGCATTGCTTCTTTGGGTGTCTCATTAAACGGGCACCAGCCAATAATTGCGGGATGGTTAAAATCGCGTTCGACTATTTCACGCCACTCGTTAATATAATGTAACTGTCCTGCAGTATTCTTATGGTCGAATTGCCAGTCTGGAAACTCACCCCAAACAATATACCCTAATTTATCTGCCCAGTATAAGAAACGTGGTTCAAATACTTTCTGATGAAGACGTGCCCCATTAAAGCCTGCTTGCATAGAACGTTCTATGTCGGCACGAAGTTCTTCGTCTGTCGGTGCAGTCCAAATCCCATCGGGGTAAAAGCCCTGGTCGAGGACGGTACGATGAAAGACAGGTTTGCCATTAATAAGAAATTTACGTCCTTCTAATGTCAATTTCCGCAACCCAAAGTAGGAGTTTAATCTGTCAACTACCACATTACCTTTTTTTAAGGTTAGTTTTAGGTCGTATAGTTCAGGTTTGCCTGGCTCCCATACGTTAACCACTTGGAGAGGTAATACTAATTGGGCTGTATCGCCATTTAATTTTACTGTTGCATTGCCCACATTTGCACCATTGAAAAACGCTTCCGCTGTTAATGACAAGCCTTCTGGCAAATCGCCCCGACAGAGAGCATGAAGGGTTATTTGACCCTTATCCATATCTGGGTATACTTTGAATCGTTCGATATAGGACGTGCCAACTAATTCTAACCATACTGTTTGCCAGATACCTGTTGTCCGAGTATAGACACACCCAAAACTTTCTGGCTTGGGTGATTGTTTGCCACCCGCTTGAAGACCAGTGCGAACATCATCAAAGGCATGAACAATGATAACGTTCTCCCCTTCTTTTATAAATGGCGTTACATCGCAGGTAATAGGGGCACTACCGCCAAAGTGCTCTCCACATAAATTCCCATTCCACCAGATTCGTGTATGCCAATCACAGGCACCAATATGAAATAAGACACGATGTTCTTTCCAATTTTCAAAAGGGACGGATATGGTTCGACGATACCATACATTGCGAACAAACTGTTTGCGATTAAGCCCAGATAATTCACTTTCTCGGCAAAATGGAACCTGAATGCGGTCTGGAAATACAGCATTTGCCTCTAAAAATGAGGCGTTATTGTCGTCCGTTTCTGCAAATTCCCAGATACCATTCAGGTTAACCCACTGCTCACGCATCATATCTGGACGTGGGTGTTCGGGACGTGGGATAGCCTCTGCTGTTGCAGAGTGAGATATATAAAAACAGATGCTGATAAATAGGATTGTTGAGAATAGCAACATTTTCATGAGGTTTCCTTTCTAACGTTCTAATGTTCGGTATCTTTTTTGAAAACAAGAATGTATTATATTTAAATTTTGTGTTGGTTTCCAAAACAAATGGGTCGGACAAGTCGGACAAGTCAGACAAGTCGGACGAGTCAGACGAGTCGGTCAAAATTTAGAATTAACCATTAAATTAGAGGTAAAATAATTAATTAAACAAAGCAAAGGAGGTTGTCGGTATGTCTAAGGTTCTTGTTTTGTTAGCCCAAGGTTGCGAAGAAGTCGAAGCTGTAACTGTAATTGATTTATTAAATCGTGCTGGCGTTGAAGTAACAACCGCCTGTTTGGATAAGGAAAAGATAATACATGCAAGTCATGGTGCATTACTTGTAGCCCAGAAACTTTTAGATGAGGTATTAACGGAAGAGTTTGACATGGTAGTTTTGCCTGGAGGTTTGCCTGGAGCAGATAATCTTGCAAATAATGCACGGGTGATTCAACTTATAAAAAATATGGCGAATTCTGGGAAGTATGTATCGGCTATTTGTGCCGCTCCACATATACTTGCCCAAAATGGACTGTTGGATGGGAAGAGAGCAACTGCGTATCCTGGATTTTTAAAGAAAAAGGACTTCCCTAAAATTGAGATTTGTGATGATGCGGTGGTGGTATGCGGTAATATTATTACAGGGAGAGGTCCAGGGGTTGCGATGGATTTTGCTCTTGCTCTCATTGAGGCTTTGGAAGGGAAAGCCATTCGCGACAAGGTAGAGGCGACATTGGTGCGGTATTAATCTCGTTATTGTGGTGTTACTGTTTCTGTATCGGAGGGGGTATCAACAGTATCCCGAATGATACTGGGTGGAATAACGTGAATATTTGAGGTCAGTGGAAACTGCACCCCAATAAGGCTTGGGAAAATAACTTCAAAAAAGAGTGCGTTATATTGATGAGACACGAGGGAGATATTTGTTCTATAGGTACCTTCCGCAGATTCGGTGAGTAATTTGCATTTCCAGTCTTTGTTCGATGAATCGAAAATATCACCTCTTTTATCTTTGCTACAAAACCACAATCGACACTCCACCGCTTCTTCACCTACTTTAACAGTGCACTCGCCATTAGTTCCGATATGCCAGCGGAAAACGGGCATACTGCGTTGTCCTAAAATCCGCTGGTAGAACACCTGAATGGTATCCTTGAAATCATATAGGCGGACAGAGGAAGTTAAGGCGTAACTTGGGCGTATTTGTTGCGGTAGGAATGCATATTCCCGCGACATTTGCACGTGGGGATAAACGACCCAACAGGTAGGTTCAGGAATATCGGAAATCATTTGTTCTGACCACGTACCGAGATGATTGGATGCCTCGGTACCCAATGAAATGATTAGTTTGGGTATGTTCAAAGAGGAGCGGTAATAATAAGGGTCGATAACCCGAAGAAGATGTTCGCCATCTCCCGTTTCAAATAAGGCAAGTATCCCCGCATCATCCATCTCTGCAAATAGGGCTGGAAGGGTCATCTCGTCAAGAAGGAACCGTTTTACCTGCTGTTCTATGTTGAATGAAAAATTATTAATTCCAGCGACACCAATTACTCGCTTGTCAACCACAGGAACCAGCCATGGAACAAAGAACGGAGCATCTCCACAGAGAACAAATTCCTTCACTGGAATTTCTGAACGTAAGTTTTTCAAGAAGAAATCCTGAATGGAATCCATCGCTTTTACAATGGACTTGACTATTGGACAAAATACAATCCAACCTGGGTCGTGCGTTTCGAAGTATTGCTGAAGACTGCGGTTTATAAATTCAACGGGTGTGAGATTGGTGACCTTGGTTGGTGTCTCATAAAATCCGACATTGTCGCGGGGAAAACCTTCTAATATCGCAACAACGGATTTCGTAGATACCGCAAGGGAAATGAAATAGGGTGGCACATCACTCATTGGGACTTCGCTGGTTGAAAAACCTTCTGTGAGAACCATCATCCCAATATCTTTTACCCGCTGTTTAGGGACAATTACGGTTAACCAGTGGCGCCACAATGGAGGTACCGTTTTCTCAGGATGCCAGCTCTGAGAGGTAAGGTCCAAAAAATATGCCTTATAGCCTTCGCCTTGTTTCTCACCATACACCTCAAAATGATAATTATCATCATCGCTATTTTTTAAATAATCGGACAATACTTTTGAGTAGTCATATTCAGGTTTCTTTTTATCCGTTAATGCTGTTGAAGTTGTTTTTGCCTCCTGTGATTCTTTATTTAATCCCCCATGGTAATATGTATAAACCATAAACCCGCTCAGCATTAAGGACACAAGTGAGATAAGCAGAAGTATCAACACAAGAACGTTATTTTTTAACCCTGAAGGAGAACCCTGGGACGTTGCTACTTCAATAGGTGTCATTGTTCCAGGAATTGGCGAATAAGGTGTGTTCATAGGGTATTGCGACCCTGACGGTGGAACAGGAGTCATCGTGTATGCGGGTCCTGTGGGCGGGGCAGATGTCGGTGTTGGGGTTTGTATTTGTGCATTCATTCCAGAAGTTGGTGATGGTGTAGGTTGAAAACCTGTCATAGGAGTCCCTTGTCCAGCAGGTGTGGCATACATAGGTGGTGTTCTGACCGTATCACCCACTGCTCCAGAACCATCAACAGGTCGGGCATACGTATTCTCTACTTTCTGAAGTCGCTGGCTATCTGATGGCGGGGTTAATGGATAATTAGGCTGTATCTCACGCAACGGCGTAGTATGCTCAGGACCTGGGACACCTTCTTCCTTCAAGACCATCGTCTGTTGGGCTAACGGTGTTTCCCCTGACTCATGTTTTATAATTTCTTTTTCTATTTCACGAAGACGTTCCGCAACTTCTTTGCCTGTGGCAGGTCTGCCTTCTGGATTTTTGGTAAGGCATTGCGATATAAGTTTTTCCAGTGCTACTGGTAGGTCTGGGTTTATTAATCGCACTGGCGTCGGAGGTGTGTCTGTATGCTGTCGCATCAAAGCAAGGTAATTATCCGCTTCAAAAGGTAGGCTCCCTGTAAATATGAAATAGAGAACAACCCCTAATGAGTATAAATCCGATTGCGGAGTTGCCTCTTTACCCAAGCACTGTTCAGGCGACATATATGCTGGCGTCCCTAATACATTATGCTCACCTGTTAGTGGGGTTAATGAGGTATCTCTAAGTCGAGCAAGATTGAAATCCGTTAATTTAACAATTCCATTTTCATCTACAAGGATATTCGCTGGTTTCACATCTCGATGAACAATCCCTGCTTGATGTGCTAAGTATAATGCCTCTGCTATCTGCACGCCAATACCAATGCGTTCTACAAGGGATAAATTGGGATGTTCACGCAAATAGCGGTCTAAATTCTTCCCATTGACATACTCCATCACTAACGCCAACCGCTGATTTTCCTCAACAATATCGTAAATCTGCACTATCCCAGGATAGTTCAGTCGTGCAGCACTTTGTGCCTCGCGTAGGAACCGAGAAACACGACTCGGCTCTGAGGAATGCTGAGGATGGAGCACCTTTATGGCGACTTCACGTTTCA
>JAIWNQ010000274.1 GCA_020216745.1 Candidatus Hydrogenedens sp. | reverse complement strand
GTCGCGGGTCAAAACCGCGGTAAACAACACCAAAACCACCTTCTGCAATTCGCTCATCTATACGATACACGCCAATATGTGAAGGTATGTCACCTGAGAGACTTGACACGTTATGTTTTATTCCTAACTAACATTTACTCACATTATATTTTAACTATATCGATAACTTATATCCCAATCCAAATATAATAGGGACAAACATCCCCTCTTTTTTAAAATACCGCTACACAAAAAATAGTTCACTAATTCATGACAAATAATTATAATTTCTCACTATTTTTATCTTTCTCAAAAACACAAAACGTCTTGTAGGGTAAATACATGTAAGCAACGATACAGGATAGTCGAGGTTCATCCCAATAAAGTGGCGGTTGTATGAACGAACTCGTGTGTTTGTTTATATTTCGGTCGAATCAATGGTGCCTGCACCTATGACGATATCATTATTGTAAAAGACAGCGGTTTGTCCGGGGGTAATTGCGGATTGGGGTTCATCGAAAATAACACGGACGATTTTCCCATAGTCGTCAACTTTTTCTAATTGTGCGGATGCGGGCTCATGGCGTAATCGTATTTTACATTGAATTTTCATAGGTGTTTCGGGTACATCAGGAATGGAGACCCAATTGCAATCAATAACTTTCATAGTTTGTTTCAGGAGGGCTGTTTTACGCCCAACAATAACACGGTTATTTATGGGGTCTAACCCGATTACATAATAGGGGTCACCCGCTCCGCCTATGCCTAAACCTTTGCGTTGCCCAATGGTGTAATGGATAATTCCATGATGTTTCCCTAAAATATGTCCCTGCTCATCCACTATATCTCCTTCTTTCACTTCGTCTTCTCGAAACAGAACGCCATACTTATTGCTCTCTAAAAAATCCTGACTTTCGCTTTGGTCTGCCAGTTCTGGGAAACCTGTATTGCGTGCCAATTCACGAATGTGCGTTTTTGTAAAGTTTCCTAATGGGAATACAATCTTTTTCAATTGCTCCTGTTGTAACATGGCGAGGAAATAACTCTGGTCTTTTTCACGGTCTATACCGCGAAGTAATAAATACCGATTTTGCACAGGGTCAAAATGAACACGGGCATAATGTCCTGTTGCGAAATAATCGAAGGGAATACCCGCTTTTTGTGCTCGTTCTATCAGAAACCCGAATTTTATGGTGCGATTACAACGAACGCACGGATTGGGTGTGCGACCCGAGAGATATTCCTGACGGAAATACTCCAATACCGCTTTATTATATTCATCTGCGAGTCGGATAACATGAAAGGGAATTTCCAACCGTTCTGCGACGGATTGTGCCATTGCAATTTCCTGCTCTTCACCAGGACCGAAACATCCTTTTACGCCAGTATCTTGCAATGGGAAGCGATTATCCCATAGAGACATGGTCAAACCAATGACTTCACATCCCCGCTGTTTCAATAGCCAAACCGCCATTGAAGAGTCCACCCCACCACTCATTCCCACCGCTACTTTTGTCCCTGGTGGAGGCAGTAAATCTAAAATTTGTTCCACAAATTCCACGATGTTATTGCCCTTAATAATGTTTCATTCAATAGATAAAGTATTATAAAAGAACAGGTGTTCCTAAAAATATTATTTCTTCTTTTTTTTAATCCATTGGGAGATATTGATTAGTAATTGGAGGATGCTTTTTTCTCTTGGTTTGATTAAGGGTTTGATGTCTTCAATTTCTTCACCTATCTCGACATCGATGGATTCCGATTTGCGAATTGCCAGTACCTGTGAAGGGTAGATGCTTCTATGCCCAGTGATTACAAAACTTATAATACAAGCAATTGCGGAGTATGCGGCAATATTGGGACCGAACATCTCTACCGCTAAAATGCTGGAAGAAATAGGTGCATTTGCTGAGCCTGCAAGTAGAGCCACAAAACCAATGGATGCAAAGGTAGCCCTATCGAGACCAAATACCTCTGCAAAGAGGGTTCCAGCAGTAGCACCGATGAAGAATATTGGTGTAACGACACCTCCACTTCCTCCAAAGTGTAAGGTAATGGATGTGAAAATAATTTTCATCAGAAATGCATATTCGACAACTCGTTTCCCTTCTAATGAATTTACAATGGTATTAATACCTAAACCTAAATATTTATCTGAGAAAATGAATGTTAAAAGAACAAGGACACATCCAGCAATAAATGACTTTATGGGTTTGGGTAGGGACAATTTATTATGTATTTTTTCGGTTACATTCATTGTTTCAATAAATATAAGCGAACAGAAACCGAAAAAGACACCACTCAGGATAACCATAATTAGAAAATATTCGTTGAAAGCAAAGGAGAATTTTAATGGATGATAAAAATAGGTAATGCCGAGAGATGAAGTAACATGGTAACTAATCAAACCTGAGACAAAAGAAGGCAGAAGAATATCATATAGTAGACTACCGATATATACTACCTCTATTCCAAAAATAGCACCTGCAATAGGCGTCCCAAAGACGGATGCAAAACCAGCACTAATACCACATATCACCATTTTTTTTCGGTCTTTATCGTGGAGCCTTAATATATCGGCAAATAGAGAGGATAAACCAGCACCGATTTGTGCACAGGGACCTTCTTTGCCACCAGAACCACCCGAAGCAATGGTAATTACGGTTGTGATGAGTTTTATGGGAACGACGATTGCTTTGATTTTGCCCGAACGTCGATGAATTGCTTCAATTACTTTTTCTGTGCCATGTCCTTCTGCATCTGGAGCTAAATACCGTACAATAATACCACAGATAACCAATGCTACAGGGAGAAGTAAATAATAGTGATTATAGGAATTAGTAACGTTTATGCAGTATGTCAATATTTTTAAGAAGATGGCGGTTGATACACCAACAATAATCCCTACTATTATTGCTAAGGTAATCCATTTGACTGTACTGACAATTAAAACAAGTTCTTCTTTTAAAAGTTTTTGCATGTCATAACCTTAGTAGAAAGTAAAGAAACTGCCTCCTCCATTTTTATTAAAAAAAGACAAATAGCTTTGGTAACCATTATGTTAATCTTTTCTTGAAATATAAAAGACATACTCATTAAGGGAACTGCTCATAAGATGGTGGGCGGTGCAGGACTCGAACCTGCGACCCCCTGCGTGTAAAGCAGATGCTCTGACCAGCTGAGCTAACCGCCCTTATCAACTCTATTAGGGATTATTATCTTATCAAAATAAAAACACCAGTATCAATTTTTCGAATTATTTTATAAAATGTTTAGACGGAGAAGAACTTTTAAAATGGGAATGTCTATCTTCTCTTACTGTTATTCAACTCATTTTTTAGGTTTTTTATTCAAGTTTTGAAGCAATTCAATTTAATAATTCGATTATCTAATAATAAATATGATATGATTGAACATTTAAGTAGATTCTCTACCGAAACAAGTTGGAAATATAGAAGAAACAAATTTAGGAAAAAACGATGTATTGCCCAATTGACAAAGATGAACTCCTTTACCTTACATTGCAGGAAGACATTGGTCTTGGCGACAAAACAACAGATGCTATTGTTCCACCAGAAGCGAGATGTAAGGTAAAATTAGTTGCCAAAGCAGATGGTATTTTAAGTGGTTTGGATGTGTTCCGTCGGCTATATGAAATCAGTGGAGCAGACATAACCAATTGGAAAGACCTTCCTGATGGTAGTCATATTAAAAAAGGACAGGTCATCGTTACGTTCGAGGGTTATGCCCGTCCAGTCCTAACAACGGAACGTGTCTCATTGAATTTTTTGAAACATCTATCGGGTATTGCCACACTTACATCAAAATTTGTGGAACGAGTGAAAGATTTGCCTGTGCGGATTTGTCATACTCGCAAAACGATGCCTCTTCTTCGGGCGATGGAAATTGAGGCGGTAGTACATGGGGGTGGACATCGACATCGTTTTAATCTTTCTGATGGCATTCTTATTAAAGAGAATCATCTTGAAGTTGCGGGCGATATTGCTACAGCTATCAAGCAAATTCGTGAGCGGGTATCTCATTTAGAGCGGATTGAGGTAGAGGTGAACACATTAAAGCAGGTTAAAGAAGCCCTTCAATCTGGGGCAGATGCTATCCTGTTGGATAATATGAATTTAGAAGAAATAAAGTCCGCTGTAAAAGAAGCCAAAGGCTATCCTGTATTGTTGGAAGCCAGTGGCAATATTACGTTAGAACGGGTACGACCCATTGCAGAGACAGGCGTGCATATTATTTCGGTAGGAGCCATAACACACTCCGTTACTGCATTGGATATTTCATTATTGATAGAAAAAGTGTAAACACAGAAACAGGATAGATACACATAAGGGAAATATATGCTTTTAGTGATTGATGTTGGAAACTCAAATATTGTTATCGGTATCTATCAAAAAGAAAAGTTAATCCAACATTGGCGGGTTGTAACCTCAAACTATCGAACAGGTGACGAGTTCCATCTTCTTCTCACGATGCTATTCTATTCCACCAATATTAAGCCTTCCCAGATACGAGGCTGTTGCATATCCAGTGTTGTGCCAGATGTTAACCCAGCGTTAATTCATCTTTGTGAACGTGCATTCGGTTTCGAACCGCTAATGGTTGAGCCTGGCATCCGCACAGGCATTGTCCTCCAATGTGATAATCCAAAAGAGGTGGGTGCAGATAGAATAGTGAATGCTGTGGCTGCGGTAGAAGAATATGGTGGACCTCTCGTCATTGTTGATTTTGGAACAGCCACAACTTTCGACGTAGTCACTGCAAAAGCGGAATGGTTAGGTGGGGTTATTGTTCCAGGTATTCAGCTTTCTGCTGATGCATTGTTTGAGCACTGTGCCAAATTACCGCGAGTAGATATCTCAATTCCACATTCTGTTATTGGGAGGGATACTGTTAATAATATTCGTGCTGGATTGACCTTTGGTTATGCAGACCTTGTTGATGGGCTTATCAAACGGATACGGGATGAATTGGAAGCACCTGCACAAGCAGTGGCAACAGGCGGTTTAGCACCTACCATTGCACAGATTTCTAAAAATATTGATATCGTCGACCCACTGCTAACTCTAAAAGGGTTGAAAATTATCTTTGAAAAAAATACACGGGGCAACGCATAATGAAATGGCTACATATTTTATTATCTTGTCTTTTACTCCTCTGTTCTTGTTCAAAAAAACCTTCTGCCCCGACAACTGAGAATACAAATCCAGCAAAAACATCTTTGGAAAGTATGGATGTAACCGGTGTCGACCTATACCACCATGACCCAAGACCGACCTTCGGTGAGGCACGAAAACCCACCTTATGGTTACATGCCGAAAAATTCTCCGTCATCGATGAGAACACCTGGAAAGTTGAAAACATCCGTGCCACCATTTACGATACGCAATCAGGTAAAGAGCACATTAAAATTTCCGCCAAAGAAGGGATATTCGAAAAAATGAAGAGTGCTTCTCTAAAAGGGGATGTTGAAGCACAAATGACAGACATAACCTTCACAACAGATGCTATTGAATGGAAGAATCGCACAGAAACAGAACCTGCTAAAATACATACACAAGGGCACGTAGAATTGAATGGGACTGATATTCATCTTCTTGCTTCATCTTTAATTATTAACGCCGATACAAAAGAATTTGAACTGGAGGAAGTCTCTGGTGAAGTTCCACTGGTTTTAAGGAATCCAACATGAAAAAACAATTTGTCTCAATATTTATATTTACCATAATATGCGTCATAGGAAGTGTAAAATCTGCCCAGACACAGGACGGTTTAAATCTTGGGAAATATTCCTCCATGAAAATAGAACACGTAGGGAAACTTAAAGGATTACTTCAACAAGGTATGAGCATTCGTGAAATGACTGGTGGAGTAAGCATAGTTTTGCTGTCCCAAGACCCAAATACACCTGCCATGCCAATTAAAGCGGAAAAAATGACGTTCGAATGGGAAGAAGGTCAAAACACACCATCAACAATACGTATGGAAGGGAAGGTTTACCTTGAACATCCAGAAGGTAAACTCACTGCTGAAAAGGCTGTCTGGGATTTCAAAAAAGAGGTCGTAGAATTTTCTGGAAATCCAACTCTGGATAGTCCACGGGCACAAGGATTAAAAGGTTCAAAAATTGTTTTAGACTTCAAAAACAACACTATTGACATCGAAAATCTTCAGGCAGACATGATACCCCTTCAAGTAGAAGGTGGTGGTGCATCTTCTGGTGGAGAGTCCACCTTACCATTACTTGCTGAGTCGGATATCTCTGATTGGGGAAAATTTATAACTGAATTAAAAAAGCAAGCCCAAAGTGAAACGTCAACACCTGGAAAATATTTATTAAGTAAGTTTGATACAACTGCACGAAACCAATTTTTATCAGCACCGATGGACTTAATTCTGCAGAGAAAGCAAGACCTGATAAAACAAATAAACCGATTGCTGAGAAAATCGGACTTCTACAACAAAGAGGCATGGGCAAAACAAACCTTACCCGAAACGGCTATTGAATTATTGGGCAAATCGAGCCTAACACCAGAAGAACAAGTAAAACTTAACCGTATCCTGCTACAGGTGGCCTTCCCTGATTCAGTAAAACCCTTATAAAAGGATATATTAATATGGATAGACAACCTCTACTCGAGACGAAAGAATTAGTAAAATCATTTCGTAAGCGTGTTGTCGTCCGCAATGTTTCGCTATCCCTTTGTGCAGGAGAAGTTGTAGGGTTACTCGGTCCAAATGGTGCTGGTAAAACAACTACCTTTAACATGGTTGTCGGCTTATTAAAACCAGACAGCGGGAACGTATTTTTCCAAAATCAAGACATTACGACTTTTCCTATGTATCGACGGGCTCGGTTCGGTATTGCATACTTGGCACAAGAACCGTCTGTGTTCCGCAACTTAACTGTAGAACAAAACCTGCTTGCTATATTAGAATTTCTACCTGGCACAGAGACAGAGCATAAAGAGCGAGCACGCCAGTTATTAAAAGAACTCAACATCGAACATCTGGCAAATCAATACGCATACACCCTGTCTGGCGGAGAGCGACGGAAAACAGAGATAGCACGGGCACTTGTGACACAACCTAAAATATTCCTACTCGATGAACCCTTTGCAGGTATTGACCCAATCGCTATTAGTGAACTCCAAAACATGGTTATCGACTTAAAAAATCGGGGTATCGGTGTACTTATAACAGACCATAATGTAAGAGACACTCTCGCAATTACTGACCGAGCCTATATCATCAGCGAAGGACAGGTTATTTGCACAGGAACAGCCGAACAAGTCTCTGCCAACGAACATGTCCGAAAAGTTTACCTTGGCGAACAATTCCGATTAACTATTTAACTTCCCAAAAACATATTATTTTCCATTCCTTTACGCACACATTGTCAAGTAAATCTGGAATCAATTTGTATTATTCAATAATGAAATGAAATTAAACAAGGAAATAATTTGTTAGATACTCAGGAAAGGAGATAAAAACATGACTAAACAAAAAACACAAAAAGTATCAGCAGGTGATAATGCCCCTGAATTCAAACTTAAAAGTTATAAGGGTGAAGATATTCAGTTATCTAACTTTAAGGGGAAGTATATTGTTGTTTACTTCTATCCTAAAGATGATACACCAGGGTGCACCATTGAAGCACGTGGTTTTCAGAAATTACTCGATAAGTTTAAAGCAAAAAATGCAGTGGTTCTCGGTGTAAGTCCTGATTCAATGGAATCGCATTGTTCTTTCGCAGAGAAATACAATCTCAATTTCTATTTATTATCTGATGAAGGGCATAACGTTGCGGAACAGTATGGTGCATGGGGAAAGAAAAATATGTACGGCAAAATATCAGAAGGTATTATCCGTAGCACTTTTCTTATCAGTCCTGATGGTAAAGTTATCCGTGCATGGTATAAAGTAAAGCCTGAAGGTCATGCTGAAGAGGTTCTTAACTCTATTCCTTAAACTAAAAATCGGCAATAAAGAATTGTGGTTACTTGCCGACAACTCGGTCTCTGGTGAATTCACGCCACAGCATAAAGAAAACGGATAGAAATAAACCTACGGTAGTAACTATTGCAATGGTTATAATTGCACGGATTGGACCGACAAAAAATATTTCTTTTTGAAAAATACCAATTATTGGGACAACAGTTGCGTTATATTGTTGTGTGGCAAGAGGTGGAAAGGTAGAATCTAAATATTTTTGAATAGTCCAGAAATCGACGATTCCAGGTATAACATTGGCTATTTTTTCCCAGCCAAAGAATAGGATAACACCGATAATAATGGGGTGGTTCGTTCCACAGCCTAACATGAAACTAATTGCACCGTATCCCAATAGTCCCATAATACCTACACCTACATATCGGAGTAAAAGACGAATTCCTATTATATCTAAATGAATATTGCCTAATATGACACATGCTAAATAGGTCAGGACTATTCCCAAGAACAGCAACATACTCGAAACAATAAGATATGAAACGAACCGACCCATAATCCATGCGAACCGTGAAACAGGTCTGGTCAGTAGATATATCACGGTCAGGGAATCGATTTCTTCGCGAATGCCTATCAACCCGATGAATAATGCCAGTAATGGAGTCAGTGTATGGATATAAATTTGCTCTGATAATCGAACAAATATCTGCAAACCACTTTCCCGAAACAGAGTACGTGAGAATAGAGCCACAAAAATAGGAATTATAACTGGCAAAACACAGATGATAGCCATTAACAGGAATCGGTCGCGTCGTAGGGTAATTGTTAAGGCATGGAGGAATGATGTTCTAAAATCTATAATAATATCTTTTACTTTTTTTATTCTCAACAAACTCATAGATTTATAAACCTCGGGGAATATGGGTTGATATCAGGTATTGGAATACGGACTGTAAATCTTCATCTGCACACCGAAAACTATAAATTGGAACCTTTCCGTCTACAACAATCTCATTGATAAATTTAAATGTTTGTATGGGGTCTAATGTATGCACTGTTAGTTTTTGAGCTTCGAAGTTTACTGTTGTAATGTTTGTGTCGAAACTTAATAGCTGGTAAATCTTCTTGGGTTCTAACGTTTCGATAACGATAGTCCGTGGGTGATTCTTGATTAAATCTCTAATGTCACGTATTTTTCCGAAAGCAAGGACTCTTCCATTATAAATTAATATGACTGTATCGGTAACTCGTTCTACTTCATGAAGTACATGGCTTGAAAATATAACTGTTTTCCCTTCATTTCCAAGGCGAATAACCAAGTTGAATAAGTCTTCTCTGGCAGAGGGGTCTAATCCATTCATAGGCTCATCTAAAAATAGGATTTGCGGGTCATGTAATAAGGCTTGTGCCACTTTAATTCTTTGTCGCATTCCTTTGCTATATGTTGCAATCGGGTCATACATTCGGTCGGTCATTCGTACCTGCTCTAAAACTTCCTTAACGCGTTTTTGTCCTGCTTCTCCTACCAGGCCTGAATATCTTGCCAACCAATATAAGAACTCGAAGCCACTAACTTCTTCAACAAAGTGGTCCATTTCAGGACAATAACCGACCTGTGAAATTATACGAAAATTATTGCGTGGTCTTTCTCCGAGGACACGAATTTCACCACGACTTGGCCTATACAATCCCAATGCTAATTTAATAAAGGTTGATTTTCCTGCTCCATTTGGACCAAGCAGACCAATAACACCTGAAGTAATCTGGACAGTCACGTTGTTTAATGCGACTACTTCGTTAAACCATTTGGAAAGTTCTTTTGTCTCTATTTGAATATCCATACCTATGTTATCCCCTTTCTGCTTTCCGCACCTGTAAAATGCAGATTAAAAGGCAGATTAGTGATGTTAGAAAAATATACATAAACATCCATGTGGCATTCACGTCCATTGTGCGGAAAAAGATATTTCTATCTACATCGAATATTTTTTGTCCCATAAAGTAAATAGCCACTGGGAATGAAATCTGCATGTAGTTCATATCTCGCATAAAA
>JAIWNQ010000273.1 GCA_020216745.1 Candidatus Hydrogenedens sp. | reverse complement strand
TTAGATAAGAGCCCTGCTAAGGAGGTATTAGCAATAATAATGGTTACGACACTAATTACAGTAATGTTCTCTGTGGGAAAGACACTCGAGGCACAGACAATCCCCAATGCTGTTGGTATGACGATAACGGAGGAGAATAAGAAGCTATTCCCCATAATGGGTATATAAGAAAACATGTCTATCCATGTAGAATTTTTCTTGGTAGCATAATCTACAAACATTAGCAAAATCGATGGTATAAAAGTTAGGCAGTAACCACAAAAAGCAACTGCAAAGATTTTCCCCGTTAAATAATCATACCAGTGAATAGGTTTTGAAAAATAAATATCCCAAAGCCGATTTTTACGGTCTGCACATATTGCTCCTGCACCTACATAGAGTAATACGAGAAATACGATAGGTGCCTGCAATCGAATAAAATGGTAATATAACTCACTATCCACCTTTAACCACACTACAGAACGAATCACAGGTGCCAAAGGATGGTTAGGGTCTTGCATTGCCGCATTGTACATAATAATCTGAATAAATCTTGCAATAGGCTGTAATAAACCTAATAAAGCCAGAAGCTGGAAGATACGTGCGCGATTCCATAATCGCACTTCTTCGAGAAAGACAACCCACCATCGGAAGTGGCGAAGATATTTTCCTTCAAAAGGTCTGTATGAAAACGTATATACTGGCATATTTTACTACACCTCTTCTTTCACCAATGATGATTGAAAAAGAGTCGTAAGGTCCCCACCCGCAGGGACAAACATACGGATGATGGTATTGGCTCTTTTGGCACAGTGGAATAGTTCTTCCCTTGTAAGTGAATCTGGCAATTTTACGGATAAAATACCACGAGGTAGCACCTCAAATTGAATTCCCATGCGAGTAAGTTCCTCCATAAACAGGTCTTCATTATCTTGAACGGACACTTCATAATGATTTACTTTACTTTCAAAAAGTGATTGCAAATCTCCACAGAAAACCAATTTGCCCTTATTCAAAACCACCACTTGAGAGCAAAGATTTTGTACATCTGGCAGTAAATGGGTTGAAAGAATGGTGGTAACCCCACGTTGAACTGAAATTTCTTTTATTAATTGTAACATTTCTAAGCGTCCATCTGGATCTAAACCATTGGTCGGTTCATCCAGTATCAAAATCTTTGGGTCATGTAGGATGGACTGAGCCAATTTCACTCGTTGTAGCATACCCGTAGAATAGGTCTGCATAGGTCTATATCTTGCTTCCTGTAATCCTACATAGTTTAATACCTCGTGGGAACGTTCCAGAGCATCTATATATGACATTCCAACAAGTCGACCACAGTAGACAAGGAAACTTACCGCTGTAACTTTCGGACTAACAACTTCACGCTCTGGCATGTGCCCGACTATGGCTCTAACCTTGAGAATGTCCTTCGGCAATTCATTCCCCGCAATATATATTTTGCCTTGCTGAGGACGGATGAAGCCCAAAAAACTACGGATAAGCGTCGTTTTTCCTGCACCGTTCGGTCCAATTAATCCGATGACCCCAGGCTCTAAACTAAATGAGATGCCATCTATTGCAACAAAGTCTCCATACGAAACCTTTAAGTTTTCAACATCAATTAATGCCACTGAATAATGCTTCCTTATTTCTATTTTTTACAATCGAACCATGCAATCAATATTCATTACGGGTTCTTCACCTTTAACATCAACGATAACTGTATACACATACCGAACACCACGGCCAAATTGAACATAATAAATATCCAATTGCCATTCACCAGTAGGGACATCTTCAAAAACGAAATTTCCCCCCAATGGATTAACCATGGTGCTCATACTTCCGACCAATTCATCCATATTAACGATTTGTCCGAAAGCATACGTTCTTCCAGAAGGTGGACGTAGTAATGCTATACCTCCAATAGGTGGAGCAGGATTGCAACGTCCTTCAATTCGGGTTCCGCCCATTCGGCCAAAATCAAATCGTGTTGTTTGTCCCTCTTTAACTTCAACTGGAACACCCCTTGTTTCAAAAAGTCCACTCATATTTATATCTTCAACCTCATTGACATCGGAGGCACCTACAGGTGAAGCAACTAATTGATATACACCGCTTGACAGTCCTTCAAAGGAATAATAGCCACTTTCATCAGCATTTGTTGTTTTTAATCCACCTGGACCTAAAATAATGACCATTGCATTTCCTGCCAGTTTACCATCAATATAAATATGTCCTTCCAATCCACCTCCTGAACTTAGTGTAATGGTAATATTTTCCATTCGCTGTCCTGGATTAAGAGATATTAAACCACTATTAGCCATTGCATAACCTTCATGTTGGGCAACGACAACATAGTTACCTTCTGCAACTGCTTCAAAACGGAATGCCCCATCATCTCCGACACCTTGAACCTTTGTCCCTGTTGCCTCGTCTGCTAAAAGCACTTTACTCATCGCTTCTGTCTCTGATTCGGCTCGAATTAAAAATACCCTCGTTCCTTGTGGGTTTCCACCACCTCGGATAGTAACCTTTCCTGCAACGACAGCCCCTTGTTTCGAAACATATATTTTTACCTCGACGGTCTCTCCTTCACGCACTGTGACTTGAGCCCGTCCTTCAACATACTCTTCAGCCGTTGCGACAAGGTCAAAGGCTCCAGGACCCAATTCAAGTTCAAATCTACCCTCTTTATCTGTAAATGACCCCTCAACGGGTTCGGTTGTATATTGAGCAAATGCAATATCACCCGATTCATCAGCACTATAAGCGGAAGGAGTTGCCTTAATAGTAAACGGTTGTTCTAATGGTGAACCCGTCTCTTTAACAAGCACCTGTCCACGGATAACGCCAAAGGTCTGAAGAACAATATCCGTTGGCTGATTAAAGCGGACGTTATATAGTGTGCGCGTAACATACCCAGGATAGGAAACACGCAACTCATAATACCCAATATTCACACCATCAATTCGATACATTCCTGAACTATCCGTAGTGGTAGAATGTTCTTCTGATTGGAAACCTGCTGTGGTTACCCCTTCCAGATTCACATCCGCACCACTTAAAGGTTGTCCTTGTGGATTCGTTACTTTCCCGAAAACAGAAAGGTCTCCTTTATCAATAGGCTCTAATGTGAAGTTGATACCATCAAGCCGAGAAAAGCCATCACTTGAAATCTTTACTCCTGAAAGAGGCACTTTAAATCCTGCTTTCCATGCCATAACCTGGAAATTTCCTGGAGGCAACCCCGTTAATAAATAGGTACCATCTTCTTGTGATGTCACACTACGAAATGCAGTAGGTTGGTCTAATGGAGAAAAAATAGCACGATATTCAGGCATACATAGCACCTCTGCATTTGACACAGGTTTCCCATCGGTATCACGGATAGAACCAGCCACCGAACCGCCATCGAACATATTAATATCAACCCTTACAACACGGTAAGAAGGGGTTAACGCAAAGACATCACTTAATTGTGGGGTATAATTTCCTTCAGCGGTTACATAGAGTCTCCATTCTTGATTCAGAGCCACACCACCTAACTCGTAATACCCAGTACTGTCTGAGGATGTTGACTTTGGACCCTCTTTTGTCAAAAACGCATTAACTGCCTGTGTAAAAATACTTTGTGAGGTGGTTAACATAATTTGTGCACCCGATACAGGTTCTCCTGACATATTCATTATATATCCCCATATCATACCTGCGGGCTCAACTTTGAATATAATCCCTTTTTGTGAGTCTTTTGGAGACACCAAAGTTACCTTTTTATAGGGAATTTCCTTTTTACTTGGCAAATACGGTGTGCCTTCTACTGAGACATATAAGCCATAGGTGCCTGGTATTAATCCTGTCAGTTTAAAATTGCCTTCTTCATCTGTTATTGACGTGCTTTCAGGTATGAGTTTTCCCTGTTTAAGGAAAGGATTGGAGCCCTGATCAATAAAAATCTTGATTCCACTTGCTCCCATATTGCTTCCCTCTTCGACCACTTTTCCTTCAATTGTTCCTCCTTTATATAATCGAATAACGACCTCTGTCGGCTTTGTCTCTTCTATATTAATAGACGATATCTGTTCCTCTTCCTGTATATAATCTCCTGATTTTACAACAATCCTCATACTTTCTTTACGATATCGCTCTAACTCACCACTATACAAAGACAACTGTGCGATGCCCTCGGTATTGGTAGAAAAAGGTCCACGAACCTTTCGCGATTCAATATAATATTGAGAGGCATCCCTTCCTGTAATGGAACTGGTTATTGTTGGACCTTTTTTATGTGTCATGCCTGTAGCCAATAAAACCTGTGCACCTGCAATAGGTTGATTTGTTTCACCATCCAATACTTTTACAATAACCGGGAACTCTTTTTGTTCCTGCTCAATGTCTTCCTCTGTTTTTGGAGTGGACTGTGGAGAGGTTTGTCTCTCTGTTTTTACAGGTTCTGTAGAAGATGGCGTCTCGGGAAGAATCTCATCATATTGTTTTGTTGGCTTCGGTGATGAGGTTGGTTTACCTTCATAGGAAATTTTTGAGCGAGGTGGTGCTTCCGGTTTTTCAGGGGCTAATAAGAACGCAAGAGCAAGACCTATAATTATTAACAATACTAAAACAAAAACTGCTTGTATAACTCCCTTGGAAAGGAAAATTTTCCAATTCATAAATAGTATCCTTTTTCTTTATTCCATATATGTACAAATAGCCTTTCTATTATAACGAAAAAAAGGGGTAAATGACACACGGGGAAAAAAGAAATGAGGTAAAATCAGGCACTTTACCCTCTACCCCTTATGCTTTGGGCGATTTTGCCCACGGGACTAATAGTAACACTAAGGTACTAATGCCTACTGCTAAACTTATTAAAAATGAGTAAGAGCCTTGATACCTTGTCCAGAATGTCTGTAATATTGTCTGATAGTAATCCCAGTAGCCACGGCTTGCATCGGAGCCATACCAGAAAACAACAGACCATTTGTAAAAAGCCACTGAGAAAATGACACCAAATACTATTGTTAACACTGTTATTACAAATCCAGTCATTAGGTAACGGAAACGCATCCGTTCACGCTCTCGCAACTCATGTAATTTCAATCGTTTAACTACTTTTGAATGTAAAGTTATGGGAGCTGGAATTAATTTCTCGTCTCTCAGAACAGACTCTATAAAAGCATCTAATTCATCTTCATGGGGTATCTTTGCCATTTGGGAATATCTCCTTTTCTACAACTTTACGAAGCTGTTTACGTGCACGGAACATCCATGTTTTTAATGTGCCAACTGGTATATCCATAATTTCTGCAATTTCTTCATACGAAATACCATTTAAATAATATAATGTCAATACGGTTGCATACCGGTCCGAGAGTCGTGTAACACATTCACGTATCTTCTCTGCAATTTCATATTCATTTACTTTACTTTCTACACTACCGACGGGCGTATTAGGTTGTAAACCAACCTCACAACGTTTTTTCCGACGGCTTAATTCGGTCAAACAAACACTACATGTAACCCGATATAACCATGTAGAGAATGAGCAATCTCCACGGAAACCTTTAATATGCTTAAAGGCTTTAATAAATGCCTCTTGAGCCATATCTTCCGCAAGACTTACATCACGCATAAAGCGATATGCAATATTAAACACTACTTGTTGGTATTTACGAACCAATTCTGCATACGCTTCCGTGTCGCCCTTACGACTTCTTCGAACTAACTCCAACTCTGTACATTCGGGTTGGTTCTCTGTAGCCGTTGGATAAACGGCAATTGCTCCTTGTGAAGGTGAAGAAGCCGAACTAAATAATTTAAACATTATTTAATCCTTTTACTTATTATTTAGACTGATTATTTATTAACTTGGTTTCTCTACTGAATAAGACGAGATATTAATATTTTGCCATTCATAGACGTCAATTTCAAATCGGCGACTCCCTTACCGATTTGTTTTTCTATTAAACTGACCTGAGTTCCAGGTAAAACATCACCCAATGGGAACTCTGATGTGATATACCCTCGATTCGTTTTTGCAAGGATTTTTGATGAAAAAAGTTCAGGAAATGACAATGATATATTACCGTTTGTAACACTTAAATCACACAGTTCAATGTTTTCTGTCAGAAGAGACGCTTGAATATTCCCATTCACCGAGTTTGCCTTTATTTTACCTTTTTCCGCTGTGATATAAATAGCACCGTTAATAGTTTGAACATCCGCACTGGTTGTTACATTCCTAACATCAATTCGACCTAAAATTGTTTGGGCAAAAACATCACCCTCAGGCTGGATAATTGTAATATCGCCTTGATTGGCTCGGACAGAAACATTTTTACAGCCAGCGGTAATATAGACATTCCCTCTACTCATAACATTTATTTCTATATCTATTTTTTCTGGAACCGTTACCTGGTAATCAATACGGAATTCTACCCCTTCTGGACGGGAATGGGGTTCTGTTTTCAGAGATACTCTTGTATCACTCTCAATAATCTGGAACAGTTTCTTATAAAACTTCATCACTTTATCGCGGTCTCTAAATCGACGAGGATACCCACGAATATCTGCAATAATACTTATCTTTGAGTTCTTGCCCGGTGTTATATTGACTGTTCCATCAACATTATCAATTTCTAACTTTTCCCTCGGCTCAAATGTAAACGTTCGAACTTCCTGAAAGTAAGGTCTTGATACCTCTATAGGTAAACGTTCACTTAATACACCGATTGTAAATAGCTGAACTGCAAATAAAATAAATAAAGCGGCCAAAAAACTTTGTAATAAAGAATGGGCACCAAAGCGTTCAAGGAACCAATGTGCAAATGTTCTTATCATTAATTGTTTAACCTATTTTTGCTCCACCTTGATTATGTATCAACTTTGTCCACACCATAAAACATCCTATTTCTGTCTATCGTATTATGTTAACGTTTTTATCTCTTGTTTAGACATCTTATCCTATATGTTATGTTTCGGAACGACGAGGTGATTTTTTCTATCAAATATAATGTAACATCTTTAACTTCGACTTATTGTCAGACAAATTTTGTGTCTCTTATAATAAAAAATATAAAGTTGTATAGTACGTTTTGAAATGTGATTTTCCTTTTTGAATGTATCGTAATAAATAATACATAATAATATAATTAATTTTAGAATTAGAGTTTCATTTTTTTTATAAATAAAAGCGTCTGAGGTGCTCTCATGTTTGTAGTATTTGTTTACGTGCATGTAAAACCTGATTGTATCGATGCATTTCGCAAAGAGTCGGAAAAGAATGCTCTGGAAAGTCGAAAAGAGCCAGGAGTTATTCGCTTTGATGTTCTTCAACAATTAGATGACCCAACACGATTCGTTTTGTATGAAGCCTATAGAGATGAAGACGGAGCAAAAGCACATAAAGAAACCCCACATTATGCACAATGGCGTGATGCAGTCGCTCCAATGATGGCAGAACCGAGATATAGTGTAAAATATAACTTCTGTGTAAAAATAAATTGAACATAACAAATAGATTTTTATTTTAAGGAGATTTGATATGACAAAAAGGTATATGGTTAGTTTCAATTTTATAATTGTAGTCGTTTTAACATTCATTCTTTTCAATGGATGTGCACGAACATTAAAAGATACAAGCGGTTTTGCTGAGGAAAAAGTCATCACAGTAAAAGCACCTTTCGACAAAACATGGCAAGCAACAAAAGAAACGTTGAAAGAAATGAAATTGGACATTTACACAAGAGATAAAAGAGGTGTGTTTGTTGCATTTGACCAACCGAAACGGAAATGGATGCAACTGAACAGAATTAAATATGAAATTCGATTGGGAAGTGTAAAATCAGAAGAAACACGTATCTTTATCTCTGCTATAAAGCAAATTTATGGGGTGACGCTACTAACAAATCCCGATTGGCATGACCGTAAAATAAAAGGTAAAACCAAGTCTGATGATATCATTGCTAAAATAGTAGAAAAGACTGGGGGAAAAGTTGAAACAACCACTCCCGAAGTCCAAATTCAAGAATCAAAACCCACAGAATAGACGTTTGAGCTCCGCAGTGTTATAAGTAATAAAAATGTCGTTCATATCCGAAATATAAAGATGGGAATTACGAACTCACAATGTAAAAAGATTAAAAATGATAGGGAAACTATTTTTAAATCCATTTATATCTAATTAATTTATATTTTTTATAATGTGTATTTATCTTCAACTTCAATATTTAGGGGTAAACATAAATATATATGCAAATAAATTAGAGGGTGATTTTTAAAAAAAATTGTAAAAATTACAAAAATATGTCATAATATGTTATAATGTAAAAAATATGTCATTTTTTTATTTTAAAAATAATATTTATGTTAAAAAAATTTTTTATTTAATGTTGTTATTTAAACAATTATTGGAGGTTATATGATGTTTAGTTATTACTTAGAAAAAAATGAGAATTCATATCTATTGAAAATCCTATTTGTTTTTACTTTATTTATTGTTGGAATTATATCCAATGGATATTCAGCAATATTTATTAGTACAATTGAAGAACTTCAGTTAATAGGGAGTAGTCCCGCATATCCATTGAATGGGGAATATATTTTAACTCAGGATATTGATGCCAGTGACACTATTAACTGGAATGACGGGGCAGGTTTTAAGCCAATAGGGACGTTTACAGGTAAGTTTTATGGGAATGGACACGCAGTTTTTAATTTATATATTAACCGTCCTACTGAATCCAATGTAGGGTTATTTGGTCATACAGGGGCTGGAGCAGAAATTACATATCTTAGAGTTTTAAATGCAGAAATTGTTGGACAAAACAAAGTAGGAATTGTTGTAGGTTATAATCAAGGAGGAAGTATTGAAGATTGCCATTCTTCAGGAACTGTATCGGGTTCTCAATATGTTGGTGGGATAACAGGAGATAACAGAGATGTTGGATATGTTATTCATACCTACTCATCCGCTACTGTCCTTGGGGATTCATATCTTGGAGGTATTGCTGGAGCAAATAGAAATCTTGTTACTCGCAGTTTTTTTGAGGGAACTGTTAATGGAACTACAAGTTATATTGGGGGTGTAGTTGGTGAAAATAGAGGCACTATTAATAATAGTTACTCTACAGGAGCCGTAAGCGGAACATCTTATATAGGTGGACTTGTTGGTAGTAATCGTGATACCGTAACTAACTGTTATTCTACAGGGCTTGTCTCTGCTTCTGGAACTTACTACGGTGGATTATTGGGGCATAATACAGCCACAGTATCAGATAGTTACTGGGACAAAGACACATCAGGACAAAGTTCTTCAGCAGGGGGAACAGGAAAGACAACCAGTGAGATGAAACAACAAAGCACTTTTAATAATTGGGATTTTAATAATATATGGGGTATTGTTGAAGGGGTTACTTATCCTTATTTCCAGTGGCAAACTGAATATGTAGTTCCATATGTTATAGGTCTTACACAGGCATCTGCAACAGCAGAAATTACCGCATCAGGTTTGACTGTGGGTAGTATAAGCCAGCAATGTAGTAATACGGTTCCTGCAGGAAGAGTTATAACTCAAAATCCTACTTCGGGTATTCGGGTTCCTGCAGGTAGTCCAGTAAATCTGGTTATTTCAACAGGGCCATGTAATACGATTGTCCCTGATGTTGTAGGTATGGCACAAAGTTCTGCGGAGACAGCAATAACAAATGCGAGTCTAATAGTTGGGACTGTAACACAACAGTGTGATAATTCAGTACCTGCAGGGATTGTGATTAGTCAAACTCCATCTGCGGGAACACCCGTTACAGGAGGAACACCAGTAAATATTGTCGTATCCTCTGGTCCGTGTACCGAAGGAGAGGGTATTGTCGAAGGAACCCCCGAAGGAACTCCCGAAGGCGAAGGTATTGTCGAAGGAACCCCCGAAGGAACTCCCGAAGGCGAAGGTATTGTCGAAGGAACCCCCGAAGGAACCCCTGAAGGCGAAGGTATTGTCGAAGGAACCCCCGAAGGAACCCCT
>JAIWNQ010000133.1 GCA_020216745.1 Candidatus Hydrogenedens sp. | reverse complement strand
ATTAAAACAGTTAAGAAATATAAAGCGGATGTCGGTATTGCATTTGATGGTGATGTAGACCGTTTAGGTGGATGTGACGATAAAGGAAGAATGTTGTGGGGTGACCAACTATTGGTGTTGTTTGCTCGGGATATATTAAAAGATAAACCTGGAGCGACGATTTTAGGTGAGGTAAAGTGTTCGCGGAGTATGTATGAGGAAATAAGAAAAGCAGGTGGAAATGCAGTTATGTGGCGGACGGGACATTCACATATCAAATCTGCCATGATTAAGTTAAAGGCACAGGTGGCAGGTGAAATGAGTGGACATATCTTCTTTAAACATCGCTGGTATGGTTTTGATGATGCAATTTATTCGGCATGTAGACTTCTGGAACTCATTGCTAATGGAGATAAACCGCTAAGTGCGTTGTTGAATACTATTCCGAAAAGGCATTCTACACCCGAACTGGAGTTTCCGTGCCCAGATGATAAGAAATTTGATGTGGTTGCAAAGGCAACGAAACATTTTCAGGAAAAAGGGTATGAGGTAATAACTATTGATGGGGCACGAATTGAATTTCCAGATGGTTGGGGACTCCTTCGTGCATCTAACACATCACCAAAGTTAGTAATGCGGGTGGAAGCAGATACCCCAAAACGAATGAATGAAATCCAAAAATTAATTGAAGATGTCGTAAAACAGATTCGTTCGTAATCTTAATATTTTGTTACCTTATTGTATATCTTAGACCTGAATACCTAATGATAATAATTTCTTTAATATAAAAGATTTTGTTTTTCTCGCAATTTCAATAATATTTTTCGTTTCCTTTAATGAGGGAAAATAAAAATCGTCGGGATATCTTACCTTAATTGCATAAGACGATAATATATCAGCATTTATATCAAATAAATTTTCAAATTCTTTATCAAGTTTTGCACATTCCTTTATAAGGAAGGCTATATCGTGTGTTTTACTAATCTCTTTGTTATTAAAAACAAGAAGAGCCCGTCTAACCATTGTAGTTAAATTTATTTTTTCTTTTCTTGATAGCTTCTTTAATTAATATAAGTATATCTCAATCATTATCTTTATTGTATTTACCTGTAACTCTACTTCCAAAAAGGATAATATCTACAAGAGTAAATCCTCTACTTACAATTTCATTCTTGATAGTTAACTTTATTTTTTCTTTATGAATATCCATAAATAATGTTTTTTATTTACCTTACTAATCGTTATTTTAGAAAATATTATTTAGTAATGGCATTAATATATACCTATGAAGGGTCTAATACGAATAGATACAACAAAACAGATTTTTACTCAATATCTATAACGAATGTGATGAAGTCATATAAAAAGCATATTACTTTTTAAACTATTATTTTGATTGCGATAATAGAATAAATGATGAAGTAAATATTTCATTGGTACTACTCAATATATTTATAAATGTTATTAATTGTCACTTTGGTTATTTTCATTATTGCTATTTATATTCATTCTATCCACATACGCGTCCAAGGTTAAACCGCTATTGTTTATCTTTTTAAACAACTCTGATAGAACATCAAGGTATGTAAAATCATATTCTGTCAATTCATTTTTTATATTTTCTATATCCTTTTCGTTATTCATTCGCAAAGAGCGTAATAATTGGTTCTGGAATTTTGTTTTTGAGATAGCAATTCTGTAATCTTTATCTAAAATTAAATTGGTTTCTAATAGGGTTTTATCCTTATATTGGAATTCCATACCTGCACATTCGGTTATGTCCCAGTGGTTTTTTAATATATCTTTTAAGTATTGCTCAATCTGCTTGCCTTTTAATGTTATTTGAATCCATTCTTTTTCTAAGGCTCGATGTCCTGTGGTTAAAAAAACGGCGTTATAATCCAATTTGTTTGGTGGAAAAACATTGCGGATTAATTTTGGCGGGCAAAAGGCAATATCTACATCGGTTTTTTCTTTTATAGCATGTGATGTAAGAATTGCTATTTGGCTTGCGTTAATTGTTTTTTTATTGTTAATTAAAAATTCAAAAGCGAGAGGACACGCCCTTTTTTCTTCTGCATATATCCAGTTTAATAAATCCTCATCTGGCTTGATTACATCATGTTTTAACTCTACTAATTTGTTTTCGTAACTTTTAATGTTCTGTTTTTGGGTATCAACAAGTATTTTTAAATATCCAACTCGTATTGCACGTGAACCCGATTGAACGATAAGGGCATTAGTATCAGGACACACTATTGGTTCTTCTAATATCTCATGTGTATGTCCAGAAACGAATATTGATATTTCAGGAATTTTTTTAGAGATGGCTTTGCAAGTACCACTTCCTAAATGACATAAAGCCACAAAAAAATAGCATCCTTTTCGTTTCATTTCATCAATTGCAGGTTTTATATTCTCGATTCGAAAATTAATTATTCCTACAAAACCGACAGGTAAATCTCCTACTTTTTTTATAACCCACGGTTTATAGCAATGTTCTAAACCTTCTTTATAATCTGTAGTTACTATGTCAACAGAAGGGGCTAATTGCTTTAATTTGCAAAGTTGTTCAATCCCCTTTTTGATGTCATGGTTACCTATAACCATGACCTGATATCCCATTTTTTCTACTGCCTGATACATAATTTCTCCATTGGTTACATCGGCTACCATGTCACCTTTGTCTGTTAAGTCTCCTGCGTCAACCAATATAACATTAGTTTTTTCTGCTCTTAATTGTTTTACAAACCCTGCGATGTAAGGCAAACCTCCAATACCAGAATATGATGGACGAATATTATCATGTATATCATTTGTATAAACGAGATTAATTTCAACCTCTTCTGTAAATGAGGGAAGAGATAAGAAAATGAGAGTAATAAGGAATATGTAATAAAAGGGAGGGTAGAGATTTCTTTTTGGCATGGGTCTGTTCCTTAAGCGAATTTAGAATTTTGTTGTGAGTAATTATGGGAGTTTATACTTTCCCTATTCAACTGCTCTCCTCACTAAAAGGAGTGATGTTAAAATGGAAATTGAGGAAGGTCTTGAATGCGGGTTTGCTGGATAAATTCGTAACAGCGGTTTTTGAGTTCTTCCCCTGTGAGAGATAATAATCGTCGTGGTCCGAAGGATTCGCATGTAAAGGAGGCTATGACAGTTCCTACAACTGTAGCCTGCCGTAACGTTTCGGGGTCAGTGCTGTTCCTATAAGCAATATAACCCATAAAACCACCTGCGAAACTATCACCAGCACCTGTAGGGTCAACAACGTCTTCTAACAAATATGCTGGTAGCATAAAACTGTCGTCATCTTCAAAGAATACTATGGAACCGTGTTCCCCTTTTTTAATTATAAGCACGTCTGGACCTAAGGCAAGGATTTCCCGACTGGCTTTCTTTAAATTTTCTTCACCTGAAAGTTGTCTTGCTTCAGAATCGTTAATAAAGAGAATATCAACACGACTCAGAACTTCTTGTAAATCGTCTGGGGTTGTTTCTATCCACAGATTCATAGTATCCATGCCTGTAAAACGCGGGAATGCCTGACGTAATACATCTAACTGTAAGGAAGGATTAATATTTCCAAGAAATAAGTAAGGAACCTGTGAAATTTCCTTAGAGATAATGGGTTTAAATGTTTCGAAAACATTAAGTTGTGTATCCAATGTGTCGCGTTGGTTTATATCTTTATGATACCGCCCAGACCAACGGAAGGTTTTGCCTTCTACTTGTTTTAATCCATCAATGTTGATATTTCTTGATTTGAGAATCTGAATGTATTCTCTCGGGAAATCAGTGCCAATAACACCTATCATATTGACATGTGTAAAAAAAGAAGCTGAAATGGAAAAGTAAGTTGCAGCACCGCCCAATTCTAATTCGCATTTACCGTAAGGTGTTTCCACAGAATCTAACGCTATAGAACCGACGACTGTAATTGACACGGTATGCTCCTTCACTTAAATGTGTTTAATTTGCAACTGCTTTGAAGTCACTTTTACGAATATTCCATTCTTCCTCTTTTATTCTTTTTCTTGACATTGTATTAAATTGTGCAATCCAATCCTGCATACTATTAGCATCACCTTCAGATAATATTTTTTCGTAAATTTGCTTGAATAGTTTTTGCTCCTTTGGTATTTGTAGTACATGAGCAATCAAACCCATGACTTCACCACCATAGATAGATATTCCTAACTTGGTAGCCTCGTTTTCTAATAAATATGGCTCAAATGATTTCCAATAAGGGTAATTGTTTGCAGAGTGTTGTCCAGCAAGCCATGTAAAGTAATCTGATGTGTCGATATTGAGATTAAACGATTGCATATTTTCCCACCATAATGAATCAGGCCAAAGATATACAGGCAAAACCCTGACGCTATCTGGCTTAATTCTTTGAATCAACCTTACTGTTTCAGCGAAGGTATGTCTGTCTTCTTCTGCACATGGATATGAACATTGAATTGTTGTGTAAAGACCAGAACTTGCAAACGCAGTCATTGCAGTTTCAAATGAACTGATTGTTCGCATTAACCCGTAATACTTGGATAATAAACGTTGGCTTCCTGTTGGAATTTCAACAGATATAGCACGACATCCAGATAAGTGCAAACTGTGGACAGATTCACCTTGAATATTTAAACAATGAAAACTACGTGAATAATTGATAAAGTGAGCAGACTTTAATAGTGCTAAAGCAAATGATTGAACATCTGTCAGACTTGTCATTTCTCCTGCAATATGAAATGTGGATGTGTAATATCTACCACGGAGCGCATGCGACTCATGTATTAAACTTTCAATACTGGCATTAATAGGTTGCTTTAAGATGTAAGGCTCGGCATAGCCCATTCTACCATCTCTTGTTTGTTCTAATGTAAATATATTAAATTTTTCACCTCTTAAAAGAGACTCATAAGTATCATACGTAGGTATCGGAAGCTCATCAAGCGATAATAACCGACTGACTGGTCCCATGTGAATTTCGCCCCATTCAGAATATGCATAATTGGGAATGGAATGAATCGGTTTCCCTGAAACAAGATATTTCCACAATGGCAATATAGATAACTCGCAATGATTTAATAAAATACCATTAAACTCTGGTAGATACGTTACAATATATGGACCTGTATGCTTAAAATAAGGACCGCAGGCAATAATAAAAAGTTCTCGCTCAGGCTCGTCCTCCCTGATTTGTTTTGCAACATGACGAGCAATAACAAGGTCTCCTCGATTTTCTATCCAGAATAAAATACATGCAGTTTTAGGAGTTATTTTTATATTCCGATGTACCCATTGAATATATCGTTGTTCTCTAACTGCTATGTCATCCTTATGTTTTCCAAAAATTTTTGAAACCAATGAATTCCATTTTTTGGTTTTACCAATACTATTTTTCGATACACTACTGGTTGTGGTATTCTCCTGTAAAAATTCAATAGAATTAGGAACCCCAAAATCAAAGATTGCAGTCTCAACGTAATTTTCTTTTAATATCTGTGCCATGACTGCAAGAGGCCTTTTTGGAAGAAAAACTTTAATATCTTTCAAATTTGATGGTGCATACACAAAGATAAATTGGCTCATCTTTCTATTCCTAATTTACATACTACTTATAGGTTTAAAATATTTTATAACCACAATATATTGTATATCAAATATATTAACATAAAAAATTGTGGTTTTCAACATTTTTTTTAAGATTTATTAAATTTATAAATTTAATTAAAAATAAAGATAATAGTAGGTATTATTAAAGAAACATTGAAAAATAGAGTTGAGTAATTAAACAAGAAGAATGAAATTGAGAGGTTTTAAATAGTTAACATTTTGCCTTTTTATTTGAGGGGTATGTTTAAAGGGTTGTGTTAGAATGAACAGTTTTAGCGATTTTAATTGGTGGTTATTGTTTATTTTTGTATATATTAGATTTTTGTATGTTAAGTAGTTAAGTATCTATTAAGTATAGTCGATGACGCGGGCTCGTTTCTTGTCTCTTTGAGTTTCAATGCATTTGCGGATTTCATTTTGTAGTTCTTCGGATGCAGGAATTGCTTGTAGAGTAAGTTCGGGGGTCGAAGTATCTGATGTGGTAAGTTTTAGGTTACCTAATGAGAAAATTCTTAGTAGGAAGGGTTGTTCAAATGTTATATCGTTGATACGGTATAACTCTAAGTAATCTGTTTTGGTAGAGAAGACACCAGTTGTAATTTTAATTCTTTCTGTTGTGATTACATATTTTGTGCATTTAACCACAAGCCATTTCCATAAGGCGTAGAAAATAGGGATTATCAAAAAACAGGTAAGTAGGCAAATAATGAATATCCAGAGATTCAAAACCTGTGATGGTGTTCCTGACCAGATAATTTTTTCTTCAGACATAAACAATCTCCTTTATTTAGAAAAAATTTAAAACGTTACAAACTATTTAATAGTGTTCAACAATTCATTTAATTGTTCCATAGATATGATTTTGTATTGGTAACCTTGTTCTGTGAGGAAGAGTTGACGATTGAGGGCGTAATCCTGGTCTAATGTATCGCGTGTGACGATAGTATAGAAGTGGGCTTGTTTACCCGATTCTTTTGGACGGAGGATTCTACCCAATCGCTGTGCTTCTTCTTGTCGTGAACCGAAGGTGCCAGATACCTGAATGGCGACATTGGCATCTGGCAGGTCAATGGCGAAATTAGCAACTTTGGAAACAATCAGGAGTTTTATATCTCCATTACGGAATTTTTGATAAAGCTCTTCTCTCTTTTTATTGGGTGTTTGTCCTGTAATGATTGGTGCCCCAAAGTTTTTTTGTATGATTTTGAGTTGGTCCAGATATTGACCGATGATAAGGACATTATCTTCTTTATGGTGTTCTAAAATTTGTTTACAAATACTTATCTTTATTGGATTTTTTGATGCAATCTGGAATTTGGCAGATTTTGAAGCCACGACATATTTATAGCGTTCATCTTCCATCATTGGTATACGCACTTCAGTACAAAGGGCTTCGGCTATCCAACCTTGCTTCTCTAAGACTTTCCATGGGATATCACATTTCTTAGGTCCAATAAGGCTGAACACCTCATCTTCGCGTCCATCCTCACGGACTAAGGTGGCTGTAAGTCCTAATCTTCGGCGAGCTTGTAAATCAGCAGTGGCACGGAATACGGGTGCAGGTAAGAGATGTACCTCATCGTAGATAATTAGTCCCCATGCTCCATCTTCGAATAGACGGAAATGAAGGAATGGACTATCTTTTGTTTTGCGATGTGTCAAAATCTGATAAGTTGCCAGTGTAACGGGTTTGATTTCTTTCAGTTCTCCACTGTACTCGCCAATGTGGTCTTCCGTTAGGGTTGTTTTTTCTAAAAGTTCCGCTTTCCATTGTCGTAGAGCCACAGTATTTGTTGTTAATACAAGGGTATGTGTTTGTAATTTATGCATGACACCAATCCCGACAATGGTTTTACCTGCACCACAGGGAAGCACAATTACACCACTACCACCACGATTTGTGCCACCTGCATAAAATGCAGAAATGGCGTCAATCTGGTAATCTCGTAGGATGAAAGGCTTTCCAGAGGATAGTTTTTTACGTAATTCAAATTTTAATGGAGCCCCTTCAACATATCCTGCAAGGTCTTCCGCTGGGAAACCTAATTTTACCAGAACACTTTTTAAGTGTCCCCGAAATTGTGTATTTACACGAACACGACGTGAATCCAATTTAGTTAGCCCGAACTCCTGCAAAGCCTTGTTGTAGAGCAACTCTGAAAGGAGCATTGCGTCGTCCGATTCAAGAATTAATTCCTGTTGTGGGCTTTTATATAATTTCAGCCTGCCATAACGGCGAACTGTATCGTTGATTTCATAGATTAAGTTCGAAGGGACATCATATCGGCTATATTTATGAAGCAGGTCAATAATTCGTGTTGCGGTATAACCTGCTGAAGCGGAATTCCATAGCGAAATCGGTGTAATCCGATAAGTATGAAAATGTTCAGGTGATTTTACCAATTCTGCAAAAGCAGATAGAGCATCCCGTGCCTCTTCGTATAATGGATTTTCAACTTCCAATAAAATGGTACGGTCCGATTGAACAATTAATGGTTTTTCTACCTTCTTTTTCATAAAAAGACTCTTATTTTTTATTTCTAAACTTTTTGAAGTAAATCAATAGAATATAGCATTCAAAATTAAATATACAATTTGTGTCACTTGCTACATATACTGAACTTTTTATTCTTTATCTTATAACATTCTAAAAAATTATTTTGATATACAAAATGAAAGACATAGGTTATTGAGATATTGGCAGATCAAGTGATAAAATCTATCAACAATTATTGTGTCCGTTGTTTGAAATATTTACCTTTTGTTTTGGGAACATATAGTATGGAGAATACCAAGACTTTTATTCCAATGCGGGTTGGTGTATTAATGGGCGGTGTAAGTTCGGAGCATGAAATATCGCTTTTATCAGGGGAGGGCGTAGTCCGTGCATTAAAAACAACAGAATATGAACCTATTCCAATTATTATTCATCGTGATTTTAATTGGGAGTTTCCTGAGAAGCGGATAATGAAAATTGAGGAAGCACTTGTAGAGTTAAAACGATTGGGAATACAAGTAGTTTTTAATGCATTACATGGTGCTTATGGTGAGGATGGACGCATTCAGGGACTATTAGATTGGCTTCATATCCCATATACGGGCTCTGATTGTTTGGCATGTGCTCTTGCAATGAATAAAGTGTGTTCTAAGGCAGTCGCAAAGATGGCAGGTATCCGTGTTGCTGACCATATTGTTTTTCGTAAAGAAACGTGGATTTGGGACAGGTCGGAGACTGTACATCGTGTGGAGAAGGAATTAGGCTTTCCAGTGGTGATAAAACCTTCATCTCAGGGGTCCAGTGTAGGAGTTACAATTGCAGGGGATGGAGAGACTGTCCTTGTGGGAATTGAGCAGGCAATGGAATTGGATAACGAGGTGCTGGTAGAAAAATTTATAAAAGGTCGCGAAGTTACATGTGGTGTATGGGATTGTGAAGAGGAGAAACCTCCATGTGCTTTGCCAGTTACAGAGATTTGCCCTAAAACAAGTTCATTCTTTGACTATACTGCGAAATATACACCAGGTGCTACTGAAGAAATTACACCCGCACCAATTGCCCCTGAACAAACTCGAAAGGTACAAGAAATGGCTGTGCGGGCACATCAGGTGATAGGCTGTTCTACATGGAGCCGAAGTGATTTTATTATCGACGAGGAGGGACCTGTCTGGATAGAAATAAACCCTATTCCTGGGCTCACACCAACATCTTTATACCCACAGGAAGCAAAATGTGCAGGTATTAGTTATGAGCAGATGGTACAAAAATTTGTTGAGCATGCTCTTAATAAGAGGGTTTAAACTATTTTACAATTCATAAGTTTTTTTATTTGAGTATTATTTTCTAATCTTGTGGATGTCTAATACTTTAAACTTTTCTGTTTTACATCATTAATTTATTGTTGCTAATAATCGTGAAAAGTTCTATAATATTTTAATGTTTTTGTTAAAGAGTAGAATTAGAGATATTTGTTTTATCTGCAACTAAATTTGTTTTTGGTTAATGACTCCTAATTAGATAAAAAGTAAGAAGGTAAATTTCACATGAGTCAACTTGTTTTTACAAAAATGCATGGATTGGGAAATGATTATTTATACATTGATGCTCGAGGTGGATTACCCACTGAGAATATCCCTGAATTATCGCGACGGATGAGTCATCGTCATCTGGGAGCAGGTGCAGATGGTATTATTCTTATTCTTGCTTCGGAAACGGCTGATTTTAAGATGCGTATTTTTAACGCAGATGGCAGTGAAGCAGAAACGTGTGGGAATGGTATCCGTTGTTTTGCAAAATACGTATATGAACGAGGACTCACACATAAAACGGATTTTGTTATTGAGACATTAGCTGGACCGAATCGAGTTGTTTTGAATATAGAAAATGGTAGGGTAAAGTCTGTAC
>JAIWNQ010000132.1 GCA_020216745.1 Candidatus Hydrogenedens sp. | reverse complement strand
GTTCGTGTATGGGCAAACCAAGTTTTGAACGCTCCCGAATACCTATGATAGGCTCAGAAGGACAGGTTATTGAAGAGCCTATTGATGTGGAAGGTAAAGTTGTGAAAATCACAGCGGTTAATATCGGCAACCCACATGCAGTTATATTTGTTCCAGATGCCACACAAGCACCTGTTACAGAATTTGGACCAAAAATTGAACATCATCATTTGTTTCCTCAACGAACAAATGTAGAATTTGTTTCTATCATTGACCGTTCCAATATAGTTATGCGTATCTGGGAACGGGGTAGCGGGATTACTATGGCAAGTGGTAGTGGTTCTTGTGCCTCAGCCCTTGCTTCAATGATTACAAATCGCACTGACCATAAAGTAAATGTGCATCTTGTTTATGGTTCACTTACTATTGAATGGGCAGAAGACGGATATGTCTATCAAGAAGGTCCTGCAGAGGAAGTTTATACCGCTATATGGCAATTGCCAATACCGTAATTGATGTTGATTAACCAGAATTAAAAGAGGATAAATCTAATTCTGTGTTTTGCGGAACACAATATTTTTGCTAAGGATAAAATTGAAGATGAGCCCCGCGAGGATTCCGACAAGTGCTGGAATTTGTGGGATACGCTCGAACATTGGGAAAAGGTGTAATAGCAGAAGTACCACGAGGTAATTGACAACTGCTCCCAATGAACAGGCACTTACAAATCCAATAAGTTGAGGTAACCACGGACTTTTAACTGCGTGGGGAAATGTTATCCAACGGTTTAAAACAAAGTTAGAAAGCATTGCGATTATAATTGCGAGAGCCACAGAGATTCGTATCGGAATACCCAGAAAAACCAGTATTGTTAATGCAATAAGATTTACAAGTGTCCCTGAGAAGCCAACAATTGCAAAATGAACAAAATAACTCAGGTTCTCGTATTTGAAAAAATAAAGTCGTCGTAAATGAATTAGGTATTTAATTTGTTCTTTTAAGGATAATTTACTTTTACCTTTTGCTCGCTGTGAGAAATAAATAGGTATTTCAACCGCTTTTTTCACGGGACATTTTACAAGGAGTTCTAAAGCAATTTTGTATCCAGTGGGGTTTAATGGTGCAGACTGCTCATAAATATTCCGAGGTAATGCAAAAAAACCACTCATAGGGTCTTTGACAGTCGTTAATGGTCTTGCTAATAATGTTGCAACCTGACTGTTTATCCAGCGGAATAAGCCCCATTCCTCATCTGTCTTTGCACCAGGTACATAACGTGAGCCGAGTACCATGTCAGCCCCTTGTTGTAATTGTTCCAGCATTTCAGGAATCTTCTCTGGCGGATGGCTTAAATCGGCATCCATCACAACAAGGAATTTTCCATTTGCTTCTTTGAAACCTCTTAATACAGCGGAGCTTAATCCTTTCTCCCCTTTGCGAACGATAATTCTACACCATGCATATGCTAATGAATGAATATATTCTTCACTTCCATCCTGACTATCATCATCGATAATAATGAGTTCAAGAGACGGTAGGTTCTTTTCTTTTACCTGGCGTATACGTTCTACCAGTTCTGGGAGATTTTCCCGTTCTTTATAGGTTGGAACAATTACGGACACTTCTAATGGTAACATTACTTTATCTTTTCTATGAATATGAACCTATGTTTTTTTCAATAATACTTTAACATATTATAAAAGCAGGTTTCATAAATAGATTTGATGTGTGTCTAGATATACATTTTTGACAAATTATCTATTTATTACAACGTAGCACCCTTTTCTTCCACCAAAACAAGCCGATAATATCGAAAAGGGTTTTGAAAAGTCTTCCGCTTATATTATATTTTGATGTCCCATATTTTCGTGGATAATGGTTCACTGGCAATTCAGTTACATGGAAGCCAGCAGAATGTAATAGAAAAGCATAATACCGATGCGAGCCATTGAAAGGAATAATATAAGGGATACACTCTTTTTTCATAGCTTTCAAGGCACATCCTGTATCCTGGACAGGATTATCCAATATGAAACGGATAATCCTGTTCGCCTGTTTACTAATCCATGTTCTTAGCCATTCATCTTTCCGCTGTTTACGGTATCCTTGCACAAAATCTGCAGTTTTCAATTCATTGAGCAAATTTGGGATGTCGTTCGGGTCATTTTGTAAGTCGCCATCGAGGATGACGATGTGATTGCCCTTTGCATATTTTAATCCTTGCCATAAAGCAAAGGATTGTCCACAGTTTTTCTGTAAATGGAGTGGTCTTAACGCAGGATAGGAGTTGCGTAATGAATTTAAGACTTCTTGTGTGGAATCGGTGCTTCCGTCGTCAACAAGAATACATTCATAATTTATATTGATTTTTTCCTTAAATACCTGGTCAATTCTCTCCACTAATAGCGGAATATTTTCTGCTTCGTTATAGCAAGGAATAATAACGGAAACAGGCATAACAGAATTTATTTCTGATTCATTCATTAGTGATATCTCTATTGTAAGCCCATAATTAAATGTCTACTACTTCCAGACCTGGAATACTCGATTCCAAAGGAACGGTCTCCAGCGAACGAGCACCTAATAGCATAAGTTCATAACGTACCTTTGCCAAAGGTGTTTCCTTATCATCAACACATAACTGAACACTAAATTCAGCAAAATTAGTCCCGCGATTGATTGTTGGTTCATCTGCAAATAAATGTTTTTCTTTCAGATATTGAGTTATCTTTTCCATTGCTTCGATTGGAGCATTAAAGAAAAGCAGAACTCTTCTTTCTGCATGCATTGCACCATATAGATTCAGCAGAAACATGCGAGCAATTTCATATTTGTCCTTATATTCCTTTAAATCTTCTCGGACATAGACAGCTGATTCTGAACGTAATACTTCTTCTCCTATTTCGAGGCTATAGTTGCGTATGGCAGAACCTGACTGGGTTATTTCTAACCCAAAATCTACTGAACTTTGATAAACTTTGGCTTCTGTTTTACCCCATGTTTCATAAATAACGATTCCCTGTTCAATTCGTGGTGGTGTCTTAAATTTCTGGATTGAAAAGTTTTTAAATTTGTTCTCAAATCCTAATGATTTACTTTTTTTCTGGAACCAATCTAAAGCTATATATGGCATTTCTGCAACCATGGTAACCAATTGTTCACGCTCTAATAAATCTTTGAACCACTCATCATAAGAAGTGGGCTGTGGTCTGTAAATAATGACCAGACGTACCGCGCCACGTCCCAAAGCTAAAACACGTTTCAATGGACAGGACTGGTTGTATTCTGTTTTCAGTTCCAATGTACGTTCTAAAATCCAATCATCACCAGCAATAGCAAGGTCAATCTCTCCAATGGATAATTGTGTTCCAAATTCTTGTGGTCTGCCGTCCCAGCCTACTAAAAAGGAATGCAAAGGAAATGAGGTCGGTCCCCCTTGGTCATAACCTTTTGTAGGGAAGCCTGAATATTTAAGCAAATTAACTAAATTGCCTCCACGATTCGGGTCTGCTAATGAGCCCGCTGGCATACCAATAATTAATTTGTCAATCATCTCTTTATTCCTAATACTATCTAAGTTTTTTGTGTTAATAATTATATTAAGTCCTTAATTTCAGGGGGTGGTACTGAAGGATTCCGTTCTTGTTTTAGGTAACCGATGGCGAAGGGATATAAAGCGACGCTGAAAAGTACACGACCATACTCCCATGCAAAATTAAACCATCGTGCATATAAGTGAAACCATGTTAGTATACTGAAACCTAATATAAGAATGAAACTTATTATCGTTAATCGTTTAATACCTGCATTCCAAGGTTTAAGTCCTGGTCGTGGTCTGCGAGATAAGAAAAAGCCCAGTCCGAACAAGATAAGTCCAACTAAAAATAAACCGAGTTCTCCACGGTTGAACCAATAAGCCCATTCCTCACTTTGTAGACGGTCTAAACCAAAAAACTGGTTAAGTACAATCCATTTTGCAATTGTTCCCAGAAACATTATCACTGCTCCCTCTAATTGCATTCGGGAAATGCGACCGCGAATCCAACGATACTCTTTTATCGCACCAATAATAAGAAGAATATAAACAATAAAAACGAGTAATGAAATGATAGCATCACCACCGTAAAAAAAGACGTAATATACCATCATATATTTTTCTCCTAAAAAATATAATAGATTTCAAAACCTTATTATATCTTACTTAATAATTTTGTAAAGAGTAAAACGAAAGTACTAAGAAATAAATTTAATTTCTAAGTATTCATTCTCAGTATATCTATTTTCTGTGGTTTCTATGTAACATTTTAATTTAGTGAACAGAAAGGATTTTGTCTCTTATTTGTTTTACGGTATATTGAATATTTTCCGCCTCTGTTACTGCGGTGACAACTGCAATGTGACGTGCTCCATATTTAAGAACCAAATCAATATTGTCTAATTTAATACCGCCCATACATGTAAAGGGTATTTTTAAGTAGGGTGCTATTTTCCCTATGGTATCAGGTCCCAATGGTGTGGCTGTGTCTGTTTTTGTTTGTGTAGGGAAAATAGGACCAATATTTACATATGAGGCTTTTTGTTCTTGTGCAGTAAGGGCTTGTTCTAAATTATGGGTTGATGCACCAATTATTAGTTCTGGTGCAAGTTCTCTTATTTTATAAATGGGTAAATCTTTTTGGCCTAAATGTACTCCATCCGCATTTACTGCCAATGCCAAATCAACTCGGTCATCAATAATTAATAAGGAACCATAATCGTTGGTGATATTCCGAAATTGAATGGCTTTTTCGTATTTTTCGCGATCATCTCCACCTTTCTCGCGGAATTGTACAATTTTAACTCCTGCTTTCATGCATTCTTCAAGCACATAGAGGGAAGAACGTCCTTTACATAGTTTTTCGGTTATAACGACATATAAATCTGTTTGTTGAAATTTTTCCATTCGTTCTTTTAAAGTCATCTTAACCGCCTCCTACAATCCGAACAATTTCAATTTGGTCGCCTTCTTTTAGGTAGGTTATGTCATATTTTGTATGTTCCACAATCTCATCATTTATTACAACAACGACCGTTTTCCCTTCAAGATTTTTTTCTTTCAATAATGTACTTATATTGGCTCCATCAGGGAGTAACGTCTCTTCATCGTTAACAATGACACGGATCATATATGTTTACTCCTATCAAGAGGGTTATTTGGGAATGGATTTGAAGAGGTTATTCAATATGAATGGTTTGCCTGGTGCAAAACATGTTTTCATCTGAATTTCACTTACAGCAATACCTAATTGACGTTTATCACTTGATGATGGGTCTTGTTGTTGAGGAGACCATGTATTTGAGCAGATACTAAGTATAATAAAATCCATTGGTTGGGCAGGTATTTTTGCTGTTACTTTTTGAAAACCTTCTATATCTGCTAAAGATATAATCTTCTCATCATTTAATAAGATAGCATTATCAGGATGTTTTGCTGGTGATGGAATATACAAATCAATAGTGAGGGTGTATTCCTTGTTAGGTATGACAGGTATACGAATAATAGATTGTTTTTTTGACCAACGTTTTGTAGCCCCGACTTTTTTCCATTCGGAGCCATTTTCTGAACCGTGCCAGTTGTCAACAAAAATTCGGTCTCCTACACTGCCAATTTTCAGGATATAATTCTTCAAACAACTTTTTTTGGGTGGGCTTGGTGGCGGTTCATTCATAGCCATCTGTGTTTTCTCACCTGCATGATTGATAACAAATAACCCACCTTCTGCCTGATTTCCAGTGATAATAGCAGATGTGCAGTATTTGCTGACTATCACATGTAGCAACCCCAAAGCAAAGGTGTTCCCTTGAATAATGGCTTTTCCACGGTCAACCTGAATTGCAGGGTGTCCTTTACCATTAATATCCCATTCCCAAAAATTAGTACCGATGGCTGTCAGCTGTGTTTTAGCACTTCGATGCCAGATACATCGGTCTAAAGGTCCCCAAAAGGCACAATTGATAAGGCTAATTTTTCCATTCCCTGCCTCTGGAACTATTTCAATACCAGCAGAATCACTACTTTCCCATCTGCCTACAAACTCACCATTAGTTATTAGCAAACCGAAAGGTTGTAAGTCCTCGACCAATACCGCACGACGACAACAATCCGCTCCTATCCCTAAAAAACTGCCATTACAGGCACCATTTTTCGTTTTTGAGAATTTATATCCTACACCATAACCGAAACAAAAAGTATGAGTGACATATTGCCAATCCGTTCGGGCAAATTCAAAAGCAGTACCATTCTCATTTATCCAGAGGCAATACGGGTCATTCGGTTGGTAGGTAACGCCAAAGGGCCAGAAATGGCAGTTTTCAACACGGGAAATATCATAGCATGCGTCAATGTATAATCCGCGAAATGATGGGTAGCCAAAAACATTCCGAATCATCATTCGGGCAGAGTCTTGAAAGTGAATCGCTTCATAGGGATTTATAATACAGCAATCATAAACTGCTACATCTGTTGTCCCTTTTGAATAAACTGCAGGTGGATAAGGGATAGGAGGAACCGTATCTTTCGACCATTCGGGGTAGGATATGATAAATCCCGCTAATGTAGCATTATTACCAGCAAGGGTAATAAAAGGTTCTGCCTCTGGTTGATTTTTTCCTGCATACGCATGAAGAACAGACCCTACCAAATTCGGTTTGTTGGGATAATGAGAAGTGGGAGGTGTCCGAAATGTCCCCTGTAATGTTACACCTGCTGGAATTTTTAAATTGCCCAAAATTTTATATGTTCCCGCAGGAACAAGAACCATGCCACCCCCAATTTCACTGGCTTTATCTAATGCCTGTTGAAATACCTGTGTCGCATCCGCTGAACCATCATTTTTTGCCCCCATGTCAATTACATTAATAGCGTATGGAACCTGATTTTCCGCTATTATATTTTCTCCAAAAAGAAGAATAAAGGTACATATTAAAAATCGCATAGCTTTTTATCCTTATAACTTTATAATTTTTAAGTTATGTTATGCTTTTATCTTTATAAATTACAGGTCTGATGGAAGGTATTTCAAATTTGGTGGTGAATGTTCATAGTAAAGGGAATAAAAAGACTACACCCTCCTTAAAAAGCAGGGCGTAGTCTTTCATTAAAAGGCTTTAACAGACTATTTGACAGGAATAGGTATATTTGGGGAATTAATGGCTGACAACATATTTTGTGCAGTAACTACAAATTTCCCATTACCGCCTTTTACTAATGGGACAGGAAATTCTTGTAAGTTACAACGAGAAATCGTCAGAACGATATACGCGGGTTGTGTAATAGTCCCAACAGGTAGTTGTTGTAGTAAATCTTTTGAAATTACATGAGACCCATCATCATTGAGGGTACATTCAATAACTACTACATTAACTACCTCCCCTTGTTCATTGAAAGTATAACTTGTTCCAGAGAGAGACACCTCGATAAAACTTCCGGGAACAGGTGTTACGGGGGCGTTCCATGTTATGTTCAAATCTTGACTGGGGTCGAAATCAAAAGTTGAGCCATAAACAGAACTCTGTTTTATTTCTGGAGAAGTAACTTCTAACGGGGGCGGAATTTGCCCGTTCACTGAAAATTCCTCTATATCAAAACCACCGGGCCAGGATGCAGTAAAATTAGGTTGTGTACTTGTTGTAGAAATTGTTTGCGTATAATCCAGAACAAAAATAGAATACATCCATGGCTGAACTATACCTAATTCTTGAAAATATGTATCTGACATTCTCACCATATCAACCGATTTACCTGCAGACTGGAACAAGCCGGGGGCACCGGGGTCAAGCCCTGACCAATTAATCTGCGGAAGGCCCTGAGACAAATTCTGTTGTTCTTGTGAAATTTCATATTGGAAGGTTTGAACAGAACACTGGTCATTTATTGGGGGTACCAGATTTTCCCCAAATGATGCAAAGACTGCTGAGGACGAAATTAAGTACTGGTTTACTTTTTCCAGTAAGTTTTGTTTATTTAAAGTTGTGTTCATAATTCCGACATAAGAACCATCTTTGGGATATTCTACCTTTATGTCTGCGACCACACAATCACCTGCAGGACAAGAAGTATTTGTTCGCGAAACAACAGTTACCGGAGGACGACTAATTACATATACTGTAATGGGCATATCCCCAATCGCCTCAAGGCAATAATGCCCTGCCCCGTCTGTAATGGTTTCTGTTCCTGAGGAAGAACGAACGGTCACATTTTCTAAGGGATTCCCATCGCTATCCGTAACTGTTCCCTGAATGCAACTATTAAATTCTGCAGTAATGTCTCCAAGTTCAATACAGGTACCTGTTTCACATGAATATCCAATTGTATTTGCATTAATTTCTTGTTGATATACAGGAATTTGAGAACCGACCAAATATACTTCAATGATGACTCTGGAATTCCCCTTGACATCGATGCAGAAGAAACCTGTAATATCGGAATAGACCAAATTCATCCCGTTATATGTGACCCCAATTGCTTTAACTACTGCACCCATTACAGGTTTTCCTTCCTTATCTTTGATATAGCCCTGGATACAGGTTTTTTCCGTAATAGGAGCATCACAATTCCACCATGACAAGTGCTGGATGGATGCTTTATAATATTTATTTCCTTCTTTATCATAAACGGTTCCTTTGCCAGACTCTATCCAGACCCCTTTTTCTTCATCAAAATACCATAAGGGTACTTCCTCTCCGGCATTCAGGGGCGAATCATCGGGAAGGTCAAGCGTTATCTCCGCTGGTTCATTTGCTTTTGCAGAAGTGTCTAATTTCATCTCTTTACCGTCCTGTTTCAATGTAAAGTCTGCTAATCCATATGATTCTAAATCAACTTGTTCTCCTTGCTTGCTGGTAGAAACCCCCTGAAAACCTCCTGGGAAGGCTAAAATATCATTGGGTTGAGTGAAATCCAGAGGAGTAATATATACCTCAACAGGACCTGTTACGGGATTCCCAACTTCATCAAACACTGAATTAGGTGGAATTGTTATGGCATTTCCTTTTGAGTCTGTAACAGTGGCACCACTTTCTATATTAGGGATATCCTGAACTTTTACTTGTTTTACGAGAATAACATTTACTGTCACTGGAAGTATGTCCCCGACTTCAACTTCAGCACTATAAGGGGCATACCCTTCTTTATTAACAGAAAGCACATAAGTACCTTTGGGGACATCTTCTATTATGTATAATCCAGTTTGGTCGGAATTTACCTTAAAACTTGTACTTACTAATTCAACAGTTGCGTATGCTACAGGATTTGTATCTGTATCATTTATCCAGCCCGTTATGGATATATTGGACTCCGGTTGCCCTTCGATTTCTCCCTCTTGAGTTCCTTCCTGGGTTCCTTCTTGAGTTCCCTCTTGAGTTCCCTCTTGAGTTCCCTCCTGAGTTCCTTCCTGGGTTCCCTCCTGAGTTCCTTCTTGAGTTCCTTCTTGAGTTCCTTCCTGGGTTCCCTCCTGAGTTCCTTCTTGAGTTCCTTCTTTGCTTCCCTCTTTGCTTCCTTCTCCTTCTGATGGTTGGGGAGTTCCAACGGTCATTTTTACTTCAACAGTTTTAGAACCACCTCGTGACGATTTTGCTGTTATTGTTCCTGTATATTGACCGCTTTGTAGCCCATCTCGGGACACCTGAACTGTGATTATCTTTCTATCTGATGGTCCATTACTGGAACCAGATTCAGGATTAATTGTAATCCATGTTTGGTCTTTTGAAATCTGAAAATTCATAGTAGTGTTTACACTACCATTCCATACCTCAAATGTTTTTGTTGTTTCGGAGCTACCAAAATCCAAAGTGGATGGCTCCAAGAAAAGAGTTGGTCTACATCCTGAGGCTGTAATTAGAATGAATACAGCAAGACTCATGAGTAATAACTTTGTGCTTTTCATAACCTTCCTCCTAACGTTTCTTATTTTTTGGTTATATATGTTGTTTATGTGATAATAACATATTATCATATATTTGTCAATTTTGCAAGTATTTTACA
>JAIWNQ010000131.1 GCA_020216745.1 Candidatus Hydrogenedens sp. | reverse complement strand
TTTTTTTTCATTATGATTAAGAACCAGTTTTTGTCATTTTAAAAATTTTGAATAAATGCAAGATATTATGAAAAAACAAACGAAAAATAATATATGTGGGTGATAATATTTCTATTATTCTTATGGGAATTAGTAGGTGGAGTAATTGTTTTGAGGTGTGTTTTTTGATGTTGTTAGCCAATTAAGTTTTTGGCTACTTCGTCTAATTGTCGTTTAATCACATCATTGACAGAGTGGACACCTTCGCATGGGGCAATATATACGACTCCTGCGGATTTGCAATTCATGAATTCGACCATGTTGTTGAAAGCAATTCCTAAAAGTTCTGCATTGTTTTTTATTTCACCGCCTGCGGTTACAATGAGTGCCATTGTTTTGCCTTCTAATAAGGATTTGCTTTCGGTACTGCCTTCTTCCCATGAGATTAAACAGAACATACGGTCAAGGAGTGCTTTCATTTGTGCAGGAAAACCCCAGCAAAAAGTCGGTGCTGAGAAGATAATAGCATCTGCTTCAATCATATCATTTAATAAAGGAATAGCGTCATCGTTATTACAGCATAGAAAAGAATCTTCTTTTTTACACCAATAACATTCTCTACATCCTTCAATGGATAAATTTGAGACGTGGATGTGTTTAATTTCGTGTTTTTGTTGTTTGAGTTGTTCTTCAATATAGCTTAATGCATGTGCTGTATTCCCATTTTTTCTGGGACTACCTAATATGGATAGAATTTTCATTTTTTATTCCTGATGGTATGTTAAGGTATAAGAGTTTTTTATTTGTAGTTTAGTGCTCGGTTGAATTGTTTTTTTCGTCTATTACGGTAAATGCCCAAAGGGAATGATGTTCTTTTGCCCATATATCACTTACTTTTCCTCCAAAAATAGCCCGTAGACTATGAGGTACAACGAAGGCAGCTAAGTAAATGTGAGCAATAAGTACCAGAATCATTACGAGAGCAGATACATCATGAACAGTATAATATATTTCTTGGTTGGGGAAGTGATAACCACGATTTAAAGCCATAACAACGCCTGTTACTCCACAGGTGCCTGATGCAAGTATTGCTAACCAGAACAGGATTTTTTGACCAGCGTTGAATTTCCCTGCTGGGACGTGTCCTTTAACACCGCCTAAATAACCACCCGCTTTCAATAGCCAGCGGAGATCTCCCTTAGCAGGGAACATAAATGCTACCCAGGATAGGAAGATAAAGATGACGCCAGCACAGGCTACATATCCGAACCATGTATGCCATACCCTTGCCCAGGGACCTAAAGGATCGTGTTGTCCCATAAGGAAGCAGAATCCTGTAATAGCCAGAAATGTAACGCTAATCATAGCAATTGCATGAGCTATCCGTTCATAGCCACGGAAACGTAAGACATTTGGTTTACCGACGGGGGTTCCTTCTTTTCTCCCGATAAGGATATAATGTATAAGGATAAGTAATAATTGAATCAGGACAATCCATGGGGCATACTTTTTCAATACACCTTCGCGCCATGCCCCTAATTTTAAGTTAGAAATATTATAGCCCAAAACACTCCATAATGTAACGTATTTTGGTGTGCCATCTTCTGAGAATGGGTCTACGAGCATACTACCCATGAAAAACGAAGAATTTTCAGAGTGGCAATCTGTGCAACCTTTGGCACCATACGCACGGGTTGCGGGTTCTACACCATGGGAGACAGTCCATTCTAATGGCTTTGCCATAGCCATGATAGATGGGTATGCCTTTGGTTCAATCTGGACAATTTCTACTTCATAAGGTGAGCAAAGTCGCATTTCGACAGGAGACCAGACTTGTTTAGGTTTGTCCCAACTAAACTCACCAGGTTCTTCTTTTTGTTCATATCTTGTAATTGCAATGAAAGGTTTATTTTCACCGATACGTTCCATATCCAGAAATTCGAACTCATAAGGATTATCCCCACCTTTTACGGTTACACGAAAAACAGTAGTTCCTCTCAAATAGTACAAATCTTTATCTTTGAGATATGGAATAGTCTGTTTTAATGCCCATGCAAATAGCCCGATTTCTTCTTGTGTGTTTACTTCTGGGAAGGTATCGTTATTATCATCATAAATTTTTAATGGTTTTGCGTCAGATGCTGAGTATACTTTTATTTTTTCTTGTATAGCTACTTTTAAGTTTTCTTCCATTTCTGTTTGTTGACGGATTTCTTCTGCTGTTTTTTTGCGAGTTGTATTTTCTTCTGGGTTAGGTACTTGTGCTTGTAAAGCACCTGTATTTTCTGATGTTGCTGGTTGTTGTGCCTGTTTTAATGGATTCTCAGGAAGTGGCGGAGCGGTCTGTCCATTCTTAGGTTGTGATGGATAAAGTCGGAACGTATATTCTGGTAATGTTAACCAATCATAAGCCTTTTTCATATCTTTTAGTAAAACTGGTCGGACTTCTTCTTTATCGATATAGACCCAGTATGTAGAGACCTGGGTGTTTTGTGCATATATCTTTCCATCCTGTTTGTTTCTGCCCAAATCAAATGAAGATTCTATGATGGTTGCCCCTGGCCGTTTTGGTTGTGGTGTAGCCTTTAATTCCCTGATTTGTCCTGTATCATAAGAATATGCCTGATTTCGGAAAACGACAACTGGATAGGCTTCTTTAGCAGGTCGAACTAATTGAGATAATACAATTAACATTAATCCACGTGATTCTGGACTTTCGAGTTCATTATTTTGCTGAATAAAATCGGAAACTTTTATTGCTCCTTCTGGCAAGTCTTTTAAGAGAGCGTCTTTAAATAATTTGCGGATATTATCATCGTTTGAGATAGTATATTCTTTGGCTTGCTGTAATTGCTCTTTAGTATATGGGAAAATGAGGTTTGCATCGTCTCGACTACGTATCCATCCCCAAAAACCACCAAATTCAGATGCACCCAAATAACTCATGTCTTGAATTTCAGGTAAGGTCATGGCTTTCCCAGTTAATGGGTCGATAATAGATACAGGGAGGAAAGGACGATGCGTAATATGACAAGCAGTGCAGTCAATCCGTTCCAGATGCAGAGGAGGTAATCCTTTATGTTCTGGATACGGGGCACCTTTCTCTTGTTGGTCATGGCATTGTTTGCATGATAATGTTGTGTTATCTAAATCATCACGAATAGTTTGTATAGAGGAACTACCCTTTGCGAAGTTATGGCGAATGTCGCCATGATGACAGTCGATGCATTTTAAACCTTGTTCTGTGTGAACGTCTTGCATATATGGAGAATGCCATGAAATCCCTCGTTTTTGGACGCTGGACATATCATGGCAGAACATGCATTGGCGGTCGGTAGGACGGCGAATATGGAGGTGAACGGTTCCATCTGCTCGGAAAAGACTTTTGTTATAATAAACTTTGGGTTGTTGTCCATCGATGGTAGAACCCCAAACATAACCGAAGCCTGCAGCGGCAGTCGATGCATATTCAAAATTCCATTTTTTAATCTGTTGGGCACGGATAGAATATTCATAATCTTCAAGATGGCAAATAAAACAATCTGCTTCGACAACTCCAGTTTTTTCCCATGGGGATTCGTAGTAATCGCCGTCCCCAAATGTGCCTACCAGAGGATTTGCTTTTTTGAATTTTTCATAATTTTTTCCAGAACGGTCATATTCTGCAGGTCCACCACCAGGGTGACACACTCCACAATCTACAATCCAATTGAAAGGAGTCATATCTATCTGGTCAGGATTTTCAAAATTTTTTCCAACCAGTTCACGTTGGTATAAGGATAACCATTTTCCGAAAAAGCCAGGACTTTTATCCTTTGGAATTCCACCTGTCGGGTCTGTAGGCGGATAGAGTTCATCACGACCCATCTGGAAATGATAGCCATGAGTGATTCTGTCATAAGGATGACATGCACCACAGGTTTGTTTGGTACTAACTGCTCGTGGGATGCCTTGCTGTTGAACTGGCAAGTTAGGGTCAACTGGTGTCCCATCTGGATTCTTTGTTGGGTCAATAATGTCACCATTTTTATCTCTTAAATGGAATGGTGGACAGGAAAGAGGAAGTGTCCGTATAACTTTTGCATTTGGGGCTCGATTATTTATGACAAGGTCTCTACCAATATATTTATCATAATTTTCGATAATATTTTGTAATGGTTCTGAGGTATCTTTTGCGGGAATAGAGATGATTGGTAGGAGAACTAAGGTAAATACTAAACATGGGATGTAACTTTTCCACGATTTACTCATGGCATCACTTTCTCTTTCTTTATGTTAATAATTTTATTTCGTTAATTTATATGTGTAAATATATAGAATTAACTAACCATTGATGGGTCAGGTGTCGGAAAATCGAAGGTATATAGAGCTGGGTCAATTTCAACCATTCGCCTTTCCTCAATTGCTTGATAACCTGAAAGAGCCATAACGGTAGCCCGTAGACCGACCATTTGGTTTGCTTTTGGTACGCCACCTTCTTTTATATCTTTTGCGAACCGCATAAATTGGAGTTGGTCAACAGAACGTGTATTATCTACAACAATCGGTTTGCCTTCTTGAAGTGCTTTGTTGCTGAGCTTCAATGTTCCGCCAGAGGTGATAACCGTTGCAGTTTGTTCAGCACTTCCAGATTCACCCCATGAAATTTTGGCTGTGGCTTCTGGATAGAACGTTCCACCTTCTTCACTTAATTCAATGGTGCCCTCATCTCCTTGGATGAGTTCGTTGCATCCTTTTTTCGCATTGGCGGTAATACTGGAATACATCAATTGAACTGTATAAGGCTGATTAATTGCCATCTTATCCTGATAACTGCTTCGAGCATTTATAGCACGATAACCACGGTTTTCAGGTGTAATATCAAATTCATAAATGACATTGATACTGTCGTGAATTTCGCGTCCATCTCTCCAATAGTCTAAACTACCACAACCGTAAACGCGTTTGGGCACGGCATCAAGGAACCAAGAAACGATATCTAATTGATGGGTTGCTAATTCTGTTAATAAGCCTCTGGATGACTCTTTGTATAGACGCCAGTTCATATAGCGTTCCAAATCTTTAATGAAGCGGGCTTCTTGAGAGTTAAGTTTATGGTCTTTGTTAATTGGACGTCGCCAATCGTTGTTGCGATGCCATTGAGCGTCAATATGTACGATTCGTCCAATAGTTCCTTCTTCCCAAATCATCATTAAGGCTTTATTATATAAAGGATTATACCTCCGTTGATGTCCTACCTGAACCCATTTACCTGTTTCGTGGCATTTCTTTACGACATCTCGAGCTTGTTCAATTTCGTAACACATAGTCTTTTCACAGAATACATATTTGCCAGCACTTAAACTATCCATAGTGATTTGATAATGAGTATGGAGTGGTGTCGCAATGACGACTGCATCCAATTCTTCTTTCTCTAACATTTCCCGATAGTCATAATAACTCTTTGGTTTGAATGCTGCGATTGCTTTTTGCCGTTGTTCTTCTGTCAATCCTTGTCCAGGTTCAAGTGCAATGCCTGCATTTGAAATTTGAGCTAATTGTACTGCTAACCGTTGGTGAGGACCATAGGCATCACATACCGCAGTGATGACAATGTCGGATGTGCCCATCAAGCCGTCTTTAATATGGAAACTTCCCTGTCCTCCACAGCCAACACAACCGACCTTTACTTTGTCATTAAGTGCATAGGAAAACGGGGCTTTCCCTGCCATAATAATCAGTCCTGTGGCAGTACTTGCTGTTTTGATAAAGTTTCTACGAGATACATTACGAGAGGTATTGGATTTCATGGCTATTCCTCGCTTTGTTTAAGGTTAATATATTGTTTATCTAATTTATTATTATGTTCCGACACAAGGAAAACTTTCACATCAGGAAATTTTTTGCAATACTCTTTTGTTTTATCGATACCAAGCACAAAGAACGATGTGCTTAAAGCATCACTTTCTGTCGCTGTTTTACAAATAACTGTTGAACTCACAATATTGGTATCTACAGGACGACCTGTTTTTGGGTTAAATATATGACCATACTTTTTACCTTTTCGTTCCAAAAATTGTTCGGAAACGGAAGAGGTAGAAAGAGATTCATCATTAATTAAAAATTCTTCAATCGTTTCATCTTTATTATAAGGGGAACGGATGCCAATTTTCCAACCTGCCTGGTTAGGTGGTGTACCTATTGCAACAATAGAACTTGTGCCTGCATGTAAAATACCCGATTTTATCCCTTGTTCTTTTAATATTGCCTTTGCCCGATCCAAAGCTAACCCTTTCCCTATACCACCAAAATCAAGACGCATTTCGGGGACTGTAAGTCCAACAGATTGTTCATCAACATTGATGATTACTTTATCCATGCCTACCTTTTTTAATGCTTCAGAGATTTCATTATCCGATGGAATGTCCTGTTTGTTCTTCCTATAAAATCCCCAGAGGTCTAATAAAGGACCTACACTTGGGTCAAATGCACCATCAGTGCGTTCCCAGTATCGTTTGGACCAGCGGATAACTTCAAAAAGGTCGCTGTTTACTTTAAGAACGCCTGAACCTGCGGATTGATTTAGTCGTGCAAGGTCATTATCTGGTAAGTAATGACTGATATGTTTTTCAAGGTTATTGACAGCAGTGATAGCAGGTTCACATAAATTACGAACATCTTCTTCAAGCATACCATCAAAGGGAGGATAAATAATAAAAACGAACTCTGTTCCCATAGCAAGGAAACGGACAGTCACTGATTGGGTTGCTTCCCCGTGTCCTCCAAGAGGGAGAATAATAAAGAATAAATATATGACTATTTTATATAAAGATTTTTTCAAGTAAAAACCTTTTTATTATAGAGATAAAAACATGGTTATTATAAAATAGCAAAGGGAATCAATAAAACGTCATATAAAACTATAAATTCAGTTTATATAATATTACTACGAATTATGCTTCCATTGCAAAAAGAATTAATTTATCAAACTATGAATGTAATTGGTGACAGCATGGATTCTGTCATCACCTTGTAGTATCACAAGCCTTTTGCTTTTGGCATAGAGAATCTGTTACTGTTTCGCTGGTGAAATGGGGTAAATGGAACACGTAGGACATGGAAGAAGAAAGAATGAAGTTATTTAACAGTAATACTAATGTTTAATCTGATGGAATTAATTTTTTATTTTCCTTTTTTTATAGTATAGTAATATAAATAAAAAGTACTTAACTTCTAAAGAAATATATTGAGGAGAATGAATATGACACATAGGGAAAGGGCTCTTGCAGTTTTGAGGTATGAACCATATGACCGTTTACCGATAGTTCATTTTGGTTTTTGGAACGAGACGTTAAAGAAATGGGCAGATGAAGGATATATTACTAAAGAAGAAGCAGAAGAATGGATAGATGGGAATCCTGTAGATGCTGTATTAAGTGAGAAGTTAGGTTTTGATTTTAATTATTATTCGGTATTTAAACCTAATGCCCATTTAGACCCATTATTTGAACGAAAAGTTTTTGAAGAATTACCCGATGGCTCCAAAAAAGTTCAGAATGAAGATGGTGTTATAGTCCTCGAAAAATTGGGAGCGGTTTCTATTCCGTCAGAGTTTGACCATCTTTTAAAAACTCGAAAGGATTGGGAAGAACATTACCTGCCACGGCTTCAATATAATGAAAATAGAATGTTAAAAACACTTGTTCGTGTAAATGATAAAATGATACCTTTTGGAGAGGGAGGAGAAGAATTTCTCAAAAAGGATGAACGTGATTATCTGTATGGGTTGCATTGCGGTAGTTTATTAGGTTCTCTAAGAAATATTATAGGCGTAGTGGGATTAAGTTATATTTATGCTGATGACCCTGATTTGTTTAAGGAAATGATTGATACTTATGGAGAACTTTGTTATCAGAATACGAAACGAGCCTTACAAAATGGTGCTAAGTATGATTTTGCTCATTTTTGGGAAGATATCTGTTTTAAGAATGGACCTCTGGTAATCCCCTCAGTATTTGATGAATTGGTCGGACCTCATTATAAAAGGATTACAGAGTTATGTAATAGTTATGGATTGGATATTGTTTCGTTAGATTGTGATGGCTGTATTGATGCCCTTATTCCCACATGGTTTTATAATGGTGTGAACACCATGTTCCCAATAGAAGTTGGTACATGGAACGCAAGTATTGCCCCATGGAGAGAAAAATATGGCAAAGGTTTGCGTGGTGTCGGAGGAATGAACAAAGTAGTATTCCTTCATGATAGAGATGCTGTTGACCGTGAGATAGAAAGGCTAAAGCCTTTGGTTGATTTGGGTGGATTTATTCCTTGTCCCGACCATCGTATCCCCCCTGATGCAAAATGGGATAATATTCGTTATTATTGCGACCGCATGAGGCAGGTTTTTGGTTAGTTGTAAATAAAAGTTGAATTAAGACACATAAAATCAATACAGTATGGTCATAATACAGTTTCACAATTCCGTTAAATCAAAAAAGATTTGTAAAGGAAGGAATATAATATTCAAATAGTGAGAGGATTATAATTTTAATCGGGAAATGATAGGTAAATATGTCTAATGATGATTGAGGTTAATAAAATAACAAAGTATTATGGTTTATTTTGTGCGTTGAAGGAAATTTCATTTTCTATTCAGGAAGGGGAGAGTGTTGGTCTTTTAGGTCCAAATGGAGCTGGGAAAAGTACGATGATGCGTATTCTTACTGGATTTATGCCAGCGAGTTATGGAACAGCAAAGATTGGAAAATATGAAATTCATGAGTATCCATTAGAAGTAAAAAGACTCATTGGTTACTTACCAGAAAGGGTGCCTTTATATGATGAGATGACAGTAAAGTCATTTTTATTGTTTGTTGCACAAATTAAAAATATTCCGAGAACCAGTCTCAAATCTTCGGTTAATCAGGTTGTCGAAACCTGTGGGTTAAAAGATGTATATGAGCGGGTTGTAGGAACATTATCTAAAGGTTATCGTCAAAGATTAGGTCTTGCTCAAGCACTTATTGGCTCTCCACCAGTTATTATTTTAGACGAACCGACAGTAGGTTTAGACCCACATCAAATTGTCGAGATTCGCGAGTTAATTAGAAGTTTTAGAGTAAATCATACTGTTTTATTAAGCACGCATATATTGTCTGAAGTTTCACAACTTTGTTCACGGGCATTAATTCTGAATGACGGTAGGATTGTATCGGAGATTGCTATTGACCCTGAGAAATCGGTAGTTGAAATCGAGCAAGCATTTTTAAATGCAATTTCTCGAGATGAGATGGTGCAGGAGGGAAAGTAATGAAATCTATTTGGAATATAGCAAAACGTGAGTTTATAAGTTTTTTTGTTACTCCATCAGGGTATGTGATTTTGGGGTTGATAGCTACGTTAACAGGGGTGGCATTTATCTTGTCATTTTTAACGTATGTGCAAATATCTCAATCGCCATTTCAGTATGGCTATACCACAGTGCCAGATTTTGAGGAGACATTTTTAAGTCCGTATTTTGTTTTTTGTGGCATTATGATTATGTTTTTATCTCCGATAATTTCCATGCGTCTGTTATCAGAAGAGTACCATCGAGGGACAATGGAGTTATTATTAACATACCCACTGAGGGATAGGGATATTATATTGGGTAAATTTAGTTCTGCGTTAGCCATGCTTGCTTTGGCGGTTATTTTAATTGCTCTTAATGTTTTTCTTTTACTTCCCTTTACAGAAGTAGAATGGAGCGTTTTGTTGTTTGGGTTATGTTCTGTTTTTCTGATGGGGATGGCTGTATTAAGCATAGGGCTTTTTATTTCTTCATTAATAAAATATCCGATTACAGCTGGACTGGTAAGTTTTGGAATCTATTTATTAATGTTTATTATTGGCAATGTGGCTGAAAAATTACCAGCAACAGCACCTTTACCAAATACATTTCCAGCAGTAATGAAAAATGCAGTCGAAAAAATCTACGGATTATTTCATTCTTTGTTGTTAGAATTACCGCTGGATAATCATGCAAAGAATATGGCATTAG
>JAIWNQ010000130.1 GCA_020216745.1 Candidatus Hydrogenedens sp. | reverse complement strand
GGATATTCGAACCTAAAGATATTGCATTTTATTTACTCTGTACTGCGTTTTTTGTGTTTTTGACATTCAGGTCGCTGGAGTCGCGAAATTGGCGAAAATAAGGAGAATTTAGATTATAATGAAATGGTCATTGAAGAGACTTTGTGGTGTTATATCTGTAATCAGTCTATTAGGCGTTTTAAATTTTTTAGTGTGGAAGCAAGAGATTTTTAATGTGTGGGCTCTTTTAGTAGGTGGTGTTTTTTTAATTACAGGCATTTTGTGGTTAGGTTTTGTAATTCGGGGTATTATAGTAGAATCGGGCTGGTCAGGTAGGGCAGGTTCGGGTTTGAGTGCATTGATTTCATCCTTGTCTTTTTTAGGGATATGTATCGTTATCTATGCTTTTGTTTTGCGGTGGGATATTTCTGTGGACTTGACAAAGGAAGGTCGTAGAACGTTATCTCCTCAAACAGTCAAAGTTTTAGAGACTATGAACAAAGAAGTAAAGGTATTATGCTTTTTTATTAATACTGATGAAGAGTCTGTAGTAATTGCAAAAGATAAAACATTACGGTTTCTTGAACAATGTAAAAGGCATACACCCTTTTTGAATGTTGAACTATTAGACCCACAGATTGACCGAGCACGTTTAGAGGCATTGTCCATTACCCATGCTTCGACCCAGGGAACGGTAGTGCTAAAATGTGGAAATCGTCAACGTGTTATTATGTTAAGCGGTGCCAATCCACGGATGGAAGAACGGGATTTTACGCAGGCTCTTATTAGTGTTCTAAAAGAAACGGAAACAAAAATAGGTTATCTTACTGGACATGATGAAACGCCCCTTGATGATTCGAATCCGAATGGTATTTCTATGGCAAGGGCTATTATTGAAGGAGAATCTTATAAGATAGAACCTTTTCAGATTCGGATTGACCTGCCAGAAGTTCCCAAAAGTTATGAGGTTGTTATAATACATAATCCGAAAGGGGATTTAAGTCGTGAAGAATTAAAGGCAATTCAGGATTTCCTTGATAATGGTGGACGACTTATTGTGTTTTTTGAGCCGTGGGTAGATGTTCGTTTAGGTAGGAGTGGTGTAGAATATCTTCGTCCATGGTTGAAAGAAAAATTAGGAGTAGATGTTGGTTCAAACATTGCATTTACGACGCAGAAAAAAAATCCATGGGAGATTGAATTACGTTCTGACCCAAAGCCGTTTGAAAATGTAGAAGAAGGGTTATTTGAGTATCGGGGTTCCTTTCGTTCTGACCATCCTATTACACAGCGAATGGACCAGCCATTGTTGTTAAGGGCCGTACGGACAATAGAACCAATAGAAAATTTGCCAGAGAATACCAATGTAGTTCCTATATTGAGAACACCACCAGAATATTGGGCAGAGACGGATTTGTCAAGGCTTGCGGAAGGGGGTGCTGTTAAGTATGAACCTGAAGAGAAGCAAGGTCCTTTGTTTATTGCTGTGGCTGGAACATGTAGTAAAGAACTATCTGATGGTTCAAAAAAAAGGAGCCGATTTGTAGTGGTTGGGGATGCTGATTTTATAACAAATGAACGTATTAGTATTGGTGGTCATATCAATTTCCTTCTAAATAGTCTTGCATGGCTTACAGAACATGATGAACTAATTTCAATTCGTCCGTCGATAAAAGAAGATAAGCCTATTGTTTTGTCTGATATGCAAAAGCGATGGCTTATTTGGTGTTCTGTAATGTTAACACCGCAATTAGTTTTAATTGCAGGTTTGATTGCGTATTTTGTTAGGAGAAGGGTAAAGTGAAGTGGCGTAATACAATAATTTTAGTTTTAATTTTATCCGTGTTAATCCTCCTATATTGGTTTTCAAATTGGTGGAAGGAAGAGCAGAAGGTTGTTTATGAAGAAGCAAAGAAGATATTTTCATTTGCACCAGAATCGGTACGGGAACTTCATCTCCAACAGGCAGGAGGACCTTTGTGTGTGGGGAAAAAAGATATTGACGGAAAATGGAGTTTTGAAAAACCTTCACCAGATATACCAGCATTTCAATTAATGTGGGACCGTATAGCAAAACATTTATCAGAGTTAAAAAATCAGCGGACGATAATTGAAAAAGTGGATGATAAATCAGCTTATGGTTTGGACAAGCCAACATTAAAATTGAAAGCGGTAGTAGATGGAATTAACGAACCAATAGAACTTGATTTCGGCTTTTTAGATCCAACTAATACATATCGATATGCTATGGGATTAAAAGGTAAGGTTTTTCTTGTTGACGATAAACAGTTTTTTGAGTTAAATCGCTCATTGGAGGATTTGCGATTTCGTTTTCTTGTTGCGGTGAGGGAAGTTCCACTTGTGCGAATTGAGTTTGCAAGAATATGGACGGAAGACGATGAAATGCAAAACTCAGAATATATGCCTAAGGTAGGAGAGGAATCAGTAATTGTGATAATGGAGCGAAAAAATGAAAATGAACCATGGTTTCTTGTATCTCCTTCTCAGGGACTTGCAGACCAGGAAGCAGTTAATGCATTATCATCAGAAATACAATTTGGAATTGGTAGAGACTTTATTGACAAACCCGAGAGTTTATCCGATTACGGATTGGAACCTCCAAGATGCCGACTAACGTATTATGATGCAAAAGAAAAGAGACCACAGACTTTATTTTTAGGAGGTTTGCAAACCGCAGGGCAGAGTACACAGGAGAAGGATAAAGAGAAAAGGAAACGATTAAAGCTTTCTGATTGCACAGGTGTCTTTGCAAAACTTTCAGGGCAGAATTCTGTATTTTTATTAGACCCTCATATTTTGGAATTGTTACCACATTCACCTGAAAGTTTTCGGAATCGCCATATTTTTACAAAAGATCTTACGAATATAGTAAAAATTGAACGGTTAGATGAAAATACTATTGTATTCTCACTTGAAAAGAACACAGAGAAAGGCTGGATGATGACACAGCCATCGATAGATGATATTGATTCATTAAAAATAAATGATTATATTAGCAGGTTAAAAATCCTTGAACTACAAAGTTTCCCAGGTGGAACGGTGGAATCTCGTGGATTGGATAAGTGTAAAGATGTTTTAAAATTTACAATGGCAAATCAGGATACAATCGAAATCCGTTATATGCCTATTCCAGATGATAATCTCCATAGTTATATAAACCAGGACACAGGAGAGATTGGGATTGTTTCAAATGATATTGTTTCTCAATTATGGGTATTGCCAGAGAATTTCCGAAGTTTAATTTTGTATCGTTTCTCGCCCTCCGAAATAACAGAATTCCATTTAAATTATGAATCAAATGAATATGTTTTCCAGCAAATAGATAAAAATTGGACTGTAAAACAACCTGAAAATAAGGTGTTAAAAAATCAGGGGGATTTATTACGACTATTACGATATTTATCATCAATGAGTGCAGTTGAAGTTCAACATCAAGAAGCGGAAAATAAAATTACAGAACCGATTGCAAAACTTTCAGTTATACAGAATAATGAGGGGAAAGGTGTACCTATGATAACAGGTGCATTAATTATTGGTTTGCCTGATGAAAAAGACTCTCGTTATCGATGGGCTAAAAAAGAGGGCAAAGACGGGGTGTATCTCATTAAGCAAGAGGTATTGGATTTGATTAAAGACCTCATGAAGTCTATTCAACATGTAGAAGAAAGATAGAGTTGTAAATACTTTGTAAAAAACACTCTATTTATTTTTTTATGCCTAATCATTTTATTTTGTGAAATATAAAATATGTTGACTTTTAATCAAAAAAATTGTAGTATAAATTATACTGAATTTGTCAGAGGTTTTTTCTTGACAAATAGGTGTTAAATATGCTGTAAAGTAAATTTATTTAAAAAAGTAGAATAAAAAAAGAAATAGACTTGAAAATGAAATGAATTCTTGACATAATTATAAAGAAATAGTTATGATGATAAGAAAGATTTTTTTTAGGAGAAAAAATTGTATATTGCTTACTCAAACATGATAAACTATTTTAGAAAAAAATATTTAAGAAGGAAAGGTTTTATATAGACAGTAAGAATTTGATAACATATAAAATAAATTTTATTTTTGGAAATAGAAGTGTTGTAATGTATAGTATTGATAAAAGAAGGAGAACATTACTGTGAAACGGATAAGTATATTTTCCCTGCCGATGTTGTTTTTTATAGTTTTGATTTTATTTATTGCATTAGACATAAGCTACGATTTTTTTGTAGAGAAATATACAAGGGCAGATGATTTTAGACAGAACTTATCAGTAACGGTAAATACGAATGCAGAAACCAAGGGTATTGAGAACAGAATACAAGTTGCATCGTCAGCTCCGACAGATGCATTAGTGAAAATCCTCCCCTCATTAACACAGAGCCAGATAGGAAATCCTGTATTTGCTAATTGTGGCCAGATAGACCTTAATTTTATTGGGGAACCGACAGATGGTGCGGCACCTTTGGCTGTGGGGTTTAAATTGGTTTATAGACTTGACCCATCGTTTGGTCCTAATGATGTCCCTAACATTACGAATATTACATGGTACATTAGCACGAATGTTGGAGGTGTGCCTCCTACTACAAATTATACAGAGGCGTGGTGGGAATTTCGGGTAAATCAATCGTATCAACCATTAGTGACCCCTGAAAATCAAGTATTTCTTATAGGTGGGCAAAATACTCCCTATTTTCAATCCGGGGGAAGATATACGATAGGTATGCGTGTTCGGATTAAAGACCCCAATGACCCTACAGGGAATACATATGTTGATTGCCCTCCAGTTGGCCAGCCACCTATTTATAAGTCGGATTATATAATTGTTCGAGAAGGTGAACAAGTTCCTTCTGCTTCGTTTGAGGCAAAAGATTTAATTCCAAATGGACAAGGTGTTGTTCCTCTAAATGATTGGCTTCCCCTTTTCAGGTTTAATATGAAATACAATCCTGACCAGCCTGCACCGAGAGCATTAACTCAACTTTATTATAAGTTGGAAGGGACTTTAGAACCGGAAGACATTTTAGAGTTTGGTTTGTTTGTTGATTGGGGACCTGAAAATAAGCCTGATGATGAGTTTAACCTGATGTATGATGGTAGGCTGGTTTATGTTCGAGGGACTGCAAATGCATTTCGAGTAGACCCTGGAACGCCTATGTTAACGTGGGATAGGTATGGGTATCCTTATGAAATGCCTAATTCATATGGTCAGTTTTCAGAAGACTTAACTTATAACCTTAATTTTACTATGAATCCTCAAAGTTCATTGTATGACCCAATTGACCCATTTGCAGCCGTAAATCCACGGAATAGTCCACCCACGGAGTTATTCCCATTCGTAAAGATTAATAATACGGATGGCAGTGTTGATTTCGCTGGTGGATATGCTTCAAAACAATGGGTGACCGCTGGTCCTGACCCTGGGTTGAGTTACATTGTAGCGGTGCGGATGAGTTTTAAGTGGAATAATGAGAATACAATGAGAACGTCTCTTTTGATGGCGAGAATGCAACCATATAGTGGTCCTAACTTATCATCTATTGTGGATTCAATCCCATTCCCGTATTGGCAATATGGGGTTGGGGGTTTTCTAACTCAAAGTACGGGTGAGCCTGTGGATTCATATAGTCCGAACTTTTATCAGGGTGAAGTGATGAATGAGAATAACCAATATACAGGGCATTTTAATGTTTATGATTTGACAGGTGATACTATTTTTGGTTACCGTCCTGGAACAGAACGGAATATATCATCTTGGCCCTTCTTTATGTATACTCCTGTGCCTGAGCATACAAGACCAAGGTGGGATATTTCCGACACATTTATAGAAGCAGTTACGGGGGAAATATTGGATTTAAGACATGTTTTACCTGTAGATTCATGGATACCGGTGTTAGGTATTAATGCTCATGGAGACCCTTCAGCACAAATTTGGGAACTAAATCTAATATTGACCGATATAGGTGGAGACCCATTTGGTCCACCAGGAAATGGAGGATTTAATCCCAATTATGCTTTGGAGCCAATAACAACTTCATCTGCAGGAGATTGTTCTATAGCTGTTCAGAACGATTATGCATTTAGTGGTGTGTGGCTCTATCACGATACTCATGAAAAATCGGAAGGAGGAAACGGAATATTTGACCCTCCGGTGCCACTTGATAGTTCTGGTAGCACATATGGTGTTTCGTTTCTTGATTGTCCAATGTACCCTGCCACTTATGAGCAGGGAGGTTTAGTTGATACAAAGATTTATTGGGAATACGAACCTTTCCCACCAGGTGGTGGTGACCCGTGGTGGAAAGTGCGGTTAAGATTTTCGGGAGGTAGAAGGAGATGTCCAGACGATGATCCCACAGGATATTTTGAACCTGTTGCAGATTATTATAAACCTGGTGTGCCTAATACCGCTATAGAGAAACCTGACTACTTTGTAGTGTTAAGAACCAATAGTGGTAAGAAGGACATATCGGGTAGGACTTCAGGTCCGGGGGCTACCTTTGGAGGTGATTTCCGTGCGTTTATTGAGCCACGTCGTTGGAATCCGAGAGATGGGGGGCACTGGGATGGAGGAATTTGGTTCTCAAATATGTATTTAGCCAAGACAAAGAAATATGTACAGGATACGCCGTGGATAGATGATACATATCCTATTGGTTCTACGTCGGAAGTGAATCGCAAGATAAATCGGCCGTGGTGGCATGAACGAGAACATATACAGGATAACGTAAAGCCACAAAGAATTGGATTTGAAGTCCATGACCTTGTCATGACCTACAGCACCGATAATACATTTGGAAGGGAAACATATATACATCCAACACAACCGCTTCCTATTGGTGTTGGCAATCATTATGTCCTTCAGAATTATGCAAATTTTCTTTGGTATGATTGGAGGGGGACAAGGGGGATGACGTATCTCGGATTATGGATAGATCCACCTATGAATTTAAATACTGGTTTTGATGTGTTTGGTATTTTTAACCAAAGATTCCTTCTTGGTCTTGCACCTCCTGGAGACTTCGTTTTAGATACTACAGATAATCCTTTGTTACGTCCAACTAATGCGGTAAAGTATATATACAATCCTGGATTCTTGCCTGATTATTCGGAAGGTGTTTTCTGGACAGGTTATCAGATACCGAATCTTGATGAGTTGACGTCATTCCAATATTCGTTTGAAACCGTGCCATTTGAACCGACATTTGATGACACATTATTACCACGTGCACTTGTTCCTCGGAGTATATATTATCCGAAGCCGTTTATCCAACCGACACTCCCAGATTATACAACATGGCCTATAAGGTTGGATTTAACTAATTTTGGAACACGGTGCATTATTTATGCTGATGAGGGGAGTTTAACAGATAACCTTGAGTATTACCATTTTGACCCTAACGAGGACCCAAATGATATTGAAACATGGAGCGAAGTATGGGACACTTACAAGAATGATATTTACTATGCGGAGTTATTAGATGGCAATTTTGGTGGAGTCGACCTTTCAGGTTGGTGGTTTATTGATAATAATGGTGGAAGATATTATATCGTTAGTAATAATGGAAATGTCTTAACTCTTGAAAATGCTCATTCAGCATATGTTGCACCATATTTAACAAATGGAAATAAATTAGTTGTATCTCAGTATCCTTATGGTGTAAAGGGTGGTAAAGCTAATGCAGTAGAGAGGGGACCGTGGTTAGTAACGAAGAACGCTATGTCTCGAAATCGATATCCGCAAATGGCAGATTGGCCTTTGGGTTGGGGTAGCAATACGGTGATTTCGGGTGCTAATGGAGAAGCAAGGGCGGCACGAATTTTACGACAAAAAGTGGAATATAAGTCCCAGCCAGTAGCGGTGTTAGGACTAAATCTTGCCGGTGCAGATGACCCAGTTGTTAATAAATTAGGACCGGTAGCATTAAATAGTATGTATATAGCGTTTTGGGGGCCGGAGTTTGACCCATCTGATTTAACACCTCTGGATAGCACTGGAGGCACATTGCCCTCATCTGGTGTTCTGCTTTATGAGGATACGAACAATGATGGTGTTTTTACAGGACCGCTTTTCTTTGATAAAGCCCCAATCCCTACATTTATAGATAAAATTGTGCCATTAGTTCCGGGGTCATTAGAATGGGGGATTGCTCCAGAACCTGTGGATTTAGATGGTGATAATATCCCGGATGATTTGAGTGGTGATGGAATTGTAACGGATGGTGTTGTCGATTTATCAGATCCGGAACGTCCACAATTATCATCAGCACAAAGGAAAGTCTGGGATGGATTGAAGGACCTTGCATGGGTATTGCAGTTAACTCCAGCAAAGCCATGGACAGTCCCACAATCAGATTTTCGTGCTGGTGGAGCCAATCCGCCAAGTAGTGCTAAGAGTTTAGATTCAGGTGCTAATGAAGAAACCGTATCACCTATACCTTTAGAACTTGTGAAAGACATAAAAGAAACTGAAAAACTTGCGTTTTCTAAAAAGAAATCTCTACTTTTGGATATTTTAAATGCTGATTTTAACGATAACGGTGTTGCAAATGTTGTTCCGTATGAGAAGAGTGCCAAAGCCCTTACTGAAGGTGGTCACCGAGGTGATGATTTATTTGTTGTTATTCGCACATCAGATACGGTAAGTGCTTTTGAAGAGTTTCGTTGTGTTATTCCGGCACGATTGCCCGACAGATCTCCAACGTCGTCTCAATTTGCTGGAATCATTTTATCACAAGGTGGTTTAACGTCCCGTGGTGGAGCATGGAAGACGAATCCCGAAGAAGGCGGATTGCAGGATTTTTATGGTCATGATATGCTTCAAGTGAGTGTTCCTGCACGAGTTGTAGATTTAACAGATGCGTTACTTCCCCCGTCAACCAGTGGTATTACAACACCAGTGATAACCCCAGGTGGACAGCCTATTTCCATATTAGGTATCGATGCTTCGATGAACCGAGTTAACAATTTAATTGCTTATGGAAATGGAACTGGTGCTGCTGGTGGAGATAAATCATTTGCACCGGATACAAATGATATAGTTATTCCTAATGTAGGTGATACAACGTATTTCTCTAATGGTGCATGGACGAAAAATGTAACCGGTTTATGGCTGGTTGCGTACGGCAATACTGAGAGAGACGTCGATAAACGTGTGGAAGCCTTTGAAATAACTGGTGCCCAAAGTAGGACATTGAGTCTTCGAGCAGGAACACCAAGGAATGGAAGTCCGTGGTATATTGTAAAGGACCCGACGTTTTTAGAACAGGTTATCGTTGAGTTTTATTCTGTAGATTTACAAGCGAATCAAAGTTTTGACCCGTATACAGATTTGTTGCCTTTGAATGAAGAAGACCCTGCTAATGATAAATTGAGCGGTGTTTCTATATGGCGTGATAATGATTGGAACCCAAAGAATACAAATGGTGTATTTGACCCGCCTATAATAGGTTCAAACGGTGAAATTGAATATATTGACTTGCCTTTACGACTGGATTCAGCTCCGGTATGGTATTCACGTCCTGGTGACCCGAGATATCAGGTACGATTTGTATTCTCTTCTCCGGGGACAGATAATAGTACTGGTCGGGATTCATCTCAAGGTGGAACGCCTTACGTATCTCAACCCCGTCTTCGTCAGCCGATTCCAGTATGTTTTGGAGATTGTCCAAGTGAGAATGGATATGGACCGGACTTCTTTGTAGTGATTCGGACTTCACCGTCAATTAGTCCAGGCGATTCATTCCAATCAGCAATTGTATCCTTTGGTCCTGATACACCGACAGAGCCGGACCCTGACAATTTTGTTCGCGTTTATCCTCCGTCTGCAGATTTATCTGATGGATTATTTATGTTATATTCCGAATTTCCATGGGGTAATCGTGCCTTAGGATTTATTAGTTTCTTTAAAGAGCCGTTAATTTATCGCTACTGGGCATATAACGACCGATTACGGAAATGGACAGCCAGGGCAGAGCCGGATGTAAGTCAAGCACAATCCGATAGGTTGGGC
>JAIWNQ010000129.1 GCA_020216745.1 Candidatus Hydrogenedens sp. | reverse complement strand
ATTTTATCCTCACGTGGATTCTCAATGGTGGAAACCTTAGACGGCAAATTAATAAAGATTATAGCTACACCGGATGCGGTTCAATCAGATAAAACGCCTTTAATTAAAGGGACGGAAAAGTTAGCAGAAGGATATGATAAATTTGCGACTCATATAATTACATTAAAATATGCAGATGTATCTGAAGTTTCTACTGCGTTACAGGTATTAGGTTCCAAGTCATGTCGTATTTCTGCCTATGCCCCTACCAATACGTTGATAATTACAGACACAGCAGATGGATTAAGACGTATCTTTTCATTTCTTACAGAAATTGATGTATCTGGAAATGAAACTGAGATGGAAATATTTATGTTAGAGTATACGAGGGCAGAAGCATTAGCCCAGCAAATAGAACAGGTTCTGTCAGAGACGAAAACTACCGGCACAGCAGGTAGGCCAGTTATGCCTTCAGCGCCCCAACCTATAGTTCGTCCACCGACACGTTCTGTACCAGGTGCACCATCAATGCAGATTATCGGGTCACGTCAAGAAGTGTTGCGCATGGTCCCTGATACGCGACTTAATGCATTAATAGTTGTTGCCACAGAGGGGATGATGGAGAAAGTTCGTGACCTTATAAAGAGGTTGGATTGCCCAACACCGTATGAAGCAAATAACCTTCATATTTATGAATTACTGAATGCAGATGCAGAAAAAGTAGAGCAAGCATTACAACCGCTAATAGGCGGTTCAGGTTCGGTGCGGAGGTCTACCACAGGTGGTGCTACACCTGGGGGAAGTGCTGTTCCTGGGGCAGGTGGAGGCGCTGTTTCTGCAATGTCAACAGGAGCGCCTGGCGAAGTCCAACCCTTCGAACAACGAGTACAGATTACGAGATATGACCAAACAAATTCATTACTAATAGTTGCCTCACCACAAGATTATAAAGTATTAGAAGCCTTTATAGCCCGACTCGATGTCCCGCAGAGGCAGGTTTTAGTCGATGCGGTAGTAATGGATGTTAAATTGAACAATGATTATGGGGTGAAGGTAGATGCGGCAAGTGTGTCTGGTAATTCAGGTTTCGGTGTAACAGGGACATCAAATATTTTGAAAGTTGTGAATTCCTTGCAACCAGCAGCAGAAGCGGCAAATAAAATTACAAATCCAAGTCGACTTAATATGATGTTAGGAGTGTTAAATTTGGGGTCAGGTGGAGGCTTGACCACAGGTATCTATGACGATATTGTTATTCCTATTAGTAGTACTCAACGTTTGCGAATACCATTCGTTCCATTATTATTGCAGGCGATTGAAACAGTATCTGATTTAGAAGTCTTATCTCAACCGAGTTTGGTTACAGTGGATAATGAAGAAGCATCTATCGTTGTTGGTCAAGAAGTCCCATTTATTACGAGTACAGCCAGCCCTCAACGTTCTGCTCAAGGAGAGCCAATATATAATACCTGGGGCGGATATACCCGTGTAGAGCGACACGAGGTCGGCATAAAATTGACAGTAACACCACAGATAAGTGAAGGGGATAATGTATTGATGAAAATTGAAATTGAAGTATCTGCTGTTGCAGGAGGTAGTCAGGCTGTTGGTGACGTCAATATATTGGGTCCTACAACTAATAAATCTTTATTTAAGAATCAAGTACTTGTTAAGGATGGTTCAACAGCAGTTCTGGCTGGTCTAATTAGGGATACGGCAGACCGAACACGAACCCAAGTGCCCATAGCAGGTGATATCCCATTGTTGGGATTTTTATTCCGTAACAAATCGGTTACAAGGGAAAAGAGGAATATGGTCGTCCTTGTAACCCCGCATATCGTTAAAGAATCCAGTGATATGGAACGAATTACACAATACAAAGTCACGGAATATCAAGATGTAAATGTTCAGGAATTGTTTAAGGCGGGTTTCTTTAAGAAGATAAAGACAAAGGCAAATATGCGTAAAAATTATCGTCCCACTTTGGATAGAACAGAAGCGTTAACAGGACAGGTAGAACAAGAAACATTTAACCGAGGTACAATTTACAGAAAATAATGGATAAGTTACTTGCGGAAATGCAGTTAGGCGAAATTCTGCTTCAGAAAGGATATGCCCATCCGGAGCAGATAAAGGAGGCTTTGGAATTACAAAAAATTAAACCACGTCGTTTAGGGGAGATCCTATTAGACCTTGGTTATGTGGAGGAAGAACATATTTTAGAGGCGTTAAGTGAGCAATTTGGAATACCGTTAGAGTTAGAATTGTCCCAAAAAGTTGATATGAACCTCATTACAAAGGTTCCGATTAACTTTATTCGTGAATATTTTATGGTGCCATATAAACAAAACGGGGCAGGTTTTTTTGTAGCATTAAATGACCCGATTAATCTATTGCCTTTGGATGATTTGCGGGTACTATTAGGTGGACCTGTTCAGCCTTTTCTATGTCGTAGGGTTGATATACAAAGAATAATAGACTCATATTTTGACAGCCAGACCCAAAACACAGCAGAAATGATAGATAGTATTGCATTGGCGGAAGAGGATGGAGGAACAACAGTTCATACATTAGATGGGGCGGAAAGTGAAAAGGATTTGCTTGACCTTGCTAATGAAGCGCCGATAATAAAATTAATAAATTTATTGATAACAGGGGCAGTAAAAGAAAGGGCTTCGGATATACATATTGAACCTTTCGAACGGGAAGTTCGTGTGCGGTATCGTATTGATGGTGTGTTGTATGAGAAGTTTACAATTCCGAAGTCACAGCAGGCGGCTGTTATTTCCCGTATCAAAATTATGGCAAACTTAAATATTGCGGAACACAGACTTCCACAGGATGGTCGTATAAAGATAAGGCTAAGTGGCAAAGAAATAGATATTCGTGTTTCGGTATTGCCTACCGCTTTTGGCGAACGGATTGTATTACGTATCCTTGAAAAAGGGAACTTCCTGTTTAGCCTTGAAGATTTAGGAATGGATGAACGAGACCATAAGATGTTTGACCGACTGATAACTGTTTCTCATGGGATTATCCTCGTTACGGGACCGACAGGTTCAGGAAAGTCAACAACATTGTATGCCTCATTACAACGGGTCAATTCACCAGACAAAAATATAATTACCCTTGAGGATCCAATCGAATATTTAATAGCTGGGATTGGGCAGATACAAGTTCGACCTAAAATAGGATTAACGTTTGCCGCTGGATTGCGTAGTATTTTACGTCAAGACCCTGATATTATTCTTGTCGGCGAAATTCGTGATTTAGAAACGGCAGAAATGGCAGTTCAGGCATCGTTAACTGGTCATCTGGTGTTTGCCACTCTACATACAAATGACAGTGCAGGTGCCATTACACGATTGACCAATATGGGTATTGAGCCATTTCTTGTTACATCATCCTGTATAGCAATACAAGCCCAACGATTAGTTAGAAAGATATGTAGCCAATGTAAAGAACCTTATAAGCCAGAACGTAATCCATTAGAAGAATTGGGTATCAGGACACAAGACTCACGGGCTGAGGTGATTTGGCGAGGGAAAGGCTGTTCAAAATGTATGGAACGGGGATATTATGGTCGTACAGGTATTTTTGAATTACTTGTGATGAGCCCAAGAATTCAGGAGTTAGTATTAGAGGGAGCTGATTCAAATGCTATTAAACGGGAGGCACATAAAGAAGGGATGCGAACCCTGCGTGAAGACGGAGCTGAAAAAATGTTGAGGGGTGTTACGACCTTAGAAGAGGTTCTCCGTGTTACAAGAGATGACATATTTGAAGATACCTTTGCCCAATAAGTGGGTAGCAATAAATACTAAAGAGAGACTAATCGAATGCCAGTATATCAATATAAAGCGTTAGCCAAAGGGACGGGAAAAACAACCCGAGGTGTGATTGATGCAGATTCACCTGCATTAGCACGGATGAAACTGCGTGAGTTGGATTTATACCCAACGGAATTAAAAGAGGCAACGGACGGTGTCAGTGCAAAAGACTCGGGAGGTAAACAACTGCGTTCTTTTTCATTAGGGAGTGGAGTGTCAACAAGAGATATTGCACTCATGACCCGTCAATTTGCTGTTTTACTTCGGGCAGGTATGCCATTAGTGGAAGCTTTGAATGCCTTGATAACACAAACATCAAGACAAAAACTCAAAACCGCTATCTTAGATGTTCGTGATAAGGTAAACGCGGGGAAGAATCTTGCAGATGCTTTGTCGGAGCATCCTCGTATTTTTAGTTCTCTTTATGTAAATATGGTTCGTGCCGGAGAGGCAAGTGGTACCTTGGAACAGGTTTTAACACGATTAGCTGATGTGTTAGACCGACAGGCAAAAATAAAAGCACAAATTCTCTCATCGATTGCATATCCAGCTTTTATGACCGTTTTTGCGGTAGCAGTTATTACATTTATGATGACGGTTATTGTTCCTCGAATTACTACGATATTTAAGAAACAGCAGACAGAATTGCCTTTTATCACGGATGCCCTTATTGCGGTTAGTTCTTTTTTAGGAAAATATGGAATATTCTTTGTTGGTTTTATTTTCCTTCTTATTATACTATGGCGAGTTTGGATTAGCCGTGAAGAAGGTAGAAAGAAATGGGACCGTTGGAAATTTAGGATACCCCTTTACGGTACTTTACTACAAAAACTTTTATGTGCTCGATTTTCAAGGACATTAGGAACAATGTTGCAAAGTGGATTAACAATGTTGCCTGCGCTCGATGTTGTTTATAGTATTATGGATAATCGGTTTATTCAGATGCATTTAGATGATATTAAAGCGGGGGTTCGACGTGGACGCGATTTAGCACAGCCATTAAAAGATTCGGGTATATTCCCACCAATGATGATACACATGGTAGAGTTGGGACAACGAAGTGGAGAACTTGAAAACATGCTTTTACAAATTGCCGATACCTACGATGAAGATGTTCGGTTGACTGTTGATGCTATCGTTGGACTGATTGAACCCGTTATAATAGTAGTAATGGGAATATTCGTCGGTTTTTTAGTTCTGGCGATACTCCTACCTATACTAAAGATGAGTACACATGTTGGAGGATGAAAACATGACAAAACAACAAAAGACGGAAAAGAAAACAAGACAGCTATTAGGTTTTACGTTAGTAGAATTAATGGTAGTGATAGCTATCATTGCTATTCTTGCTACTACGGTGGGTATTTATGTGTTCGGTGCACTTGATGATGCAGATCAGGCAAAGGCAAAGGCAGAGATTAGTAATCTTAAGACTGCGGTGCAAATGTATCGGATAAAAAATAAACGATTGCCGAATACTTTGGATGAAGCGGCTCAATTTTTGGACCCACCTAAGGTTCCATTAGACCCTTGGGGTAATCCTTACATATATCAAAAAGAAGGAAACTCCAGTTTTAAAATTATGTCGTATGGTGCTGATGGGAGTGCCGGTGGTAGTGGTGCAAATGCAGATATATCGAGTGATGATTAATTTTTTTTGATTTTTAATTAATATGAGGTTTATGTTCTTTGTATGCATTCGCCCCGGGGGATGAAAGGTTTTACATTACTTGAATTAGGTATTGTTATCTTTATAATCGCTTTAATGGCAACGATAGCAGTGCCGTATCTCCTACCACTTGCGTTATCTTCTGAATTGGAAAGTGAAGCGAGAAAATTAGCCTATTTTGGAAGAGCAGTGATGTCTTTATCAGCACTTCAGGGGGATGAATTTTATGTTGAGATTGATTTGGCGGAACAACGTTATTATTGTTTACGCATTACGTACCCTGAAGTGACGGAAGGGGAGACTGACCAATTAGGGCTTCTGGAAGAAATGAAACAGCAAGGCTTATCGTCTGAGGAGTTAGCAGAGATGTTGATGAGTGGAGGGAATAATGTGGCTGGGACTGCTACAAACACTAATAAGAATTTGCCGGGTGGTTTTGACCCTACAGCAGCAAGCCAGCAGATTAATCAAAAATTTGATAAGATGGTAAGGAAAAAACTTATAGAGCAGGCTAAGAATGTCAAACAGGAGGATAGCATGTTAGATGAGATAGGTTCTTTGTTCGATGAAAAAAATGAGGTTGATTTATTTGGGAGCGAACCAATTATAGAAGAAGTGAATGAACCTGGATTATCTCCTATGCGTTTGTCTGAAAATGTATGGATAGAAAGCGTTTTTATAAGTGGTAAAAAGTTTTCAAAAGAAGTTGTCGAAATACAAGTGACCCCTTTGGGTTTAACAGAGCCAGTTGTTTTTTATCTTACCAATAATAATGGTGAGTATTATACAGTAGTATGGGACCCTGTATCGTCAGGTTCTTTTGTCATGGAAGGAATGCAATGAAAAGATATTGGTTAAGAAACAAGCGTTATTTAGGTTTCACTTTAATGGAAATCCTGACAGCATTAGCCATATTAGGAGGTGCTGCATTTATTTTATTTAATGTCCATTATAATGCGATGAAATTGCATGAGGCGACTATTACTCAGACAGATGAAAATCAATTGATTTATGCGGCATGTTCACGAGCAGAGGTTGGAGTTTTAACAGGGACATTAGAAGAAAGTGGTGATTTTGGTCCAGCATACGAAGGATATTCATGGAATTATATTGCGACAGCTATTGGTTCTGACCCATCTATCCCTTTATACACTGTAAATGTAAATTTGATGACTCCATCAAATGAAAATAAAACAATAACGTTCCTCTGTTATGATTTGAGTGTTGAAGGACAGACGAATAATCTTACTGGGGGAACAACACAATCAAATTCTAATCGAATGTCGAATTCTGTAAACCGTACTTCAGGAAGAAGCAACACAATGTATGGTAGGTGATATGTCAAACGTGTTTTTAAAAAATAAACAGTATTACTCAAATCACATACATGGATTTACTCTATTAGAATTACTTATAGCTTTTACAATTATGTCTGTGATTGTAATAATTGTTTATTTAGGACTTGATTCTATTTCAAAAGGTACAGATCTGGCTCGGTTATCAGCAGAGAAGATGCGGATACAACGATTTTTAGTAAATCATTTTATTAACACGTTTAATGCACTATATATTGACCCTTCTTTTTCTACGACGGGTTACGAATTCTTTGGTAAAAATGAATCAGGTCCGTATGGTCCTGCAGATTCTATTCGGTTTTGTACTTCGCTACCCATGCCAGGACCTGTGGCTTTACCCGGAATTCGTAGGGTTGTAACGTATTCTTTTGAAGATGAAGGTGCTCCCGAAGGTGTATCTGGTTTTGCTACGGATATGTACGGTATTTCGAATAATGCCCCTCAGTATCTTGTAATAACAGAATCGCCGTTAGTTCTTGATGAGGAGTCGGGAATTTCAGATGATATGAATAACCTACCTATGAATATTATTCGTGTTCCTCTTGCTACTTTGGATATTTGGTACTATGACCCAGCCACCCAAGACTGGGTAGAGGAATGGGATTCGCAATCTATTCAGCAAATGCCATGGGCAGTTCATATTATTGCAAATCTTTTTAATGAATATGGTGAGGTAAATAATATGGGTGACGCACAAAGTGGAGATATCGATTTAGTTATTGTTCTGCCAACGACAGTCGGAACAGTGCAACCCATGGATGACCCGAATCATTTTCGTGATACAGGTTCATTATTTAAGATGGATGGTAATAAGACAGAAGGAAAAACAGGTTCTTCGGGTAAAAATCCTATTCGAGGTAGAAAATGAAAACACACATTCGAAAAATAAAGGAAATATTCCAATTCCATCCTCGTCAAAGAGGTGTGGCTATTATTTTATCATTAGTGTTTATAGCTTTATTATCTATTCTTGTTGTCGAGTTTCTATATGAATCTGAAGTAGAAGCGTCCCTTGCTTATAGCCAGCAAGGCGAATTAGAAGCGTATCTTGCGGCAAAATCTGCCGTCGCTAAAGGGATTGCCTTTCTTGCGGAGGATACTCTCAATACCATGATGAGTGGTGCTCCACCGATAGACAGTGATTTTGATTTGATGACGTTTAATATGGGTGCATCAATGGAACCTTTAAATAATGCTTTGATGCATGCATATATATCTGACGAATATGGGAAAATAAATTTGAATGCTCTTTTAATGCCTCAATCAGGTGGTGAACCTCAAGAACGTACACCTCTGGTCAATGCTCTTCGTGAATTTTTTATGCTAAGAGATACTGGTGAAGGGGCAGCCCCTGATATCATTGTAGACTCTATTCTGGATTGGTTGGATTATAATGATGGAGATTCCGAAAGACCCCAAGGTGCAGAAAATGATTATTATATGGGTTTGGAAAATCCTTATCCTTGTAAAAATGGTCCTATGGATTCAATAGAAGAACTACTTCTTATCAAAGGGATAACCCCTAAAATATATTTTGGAGATCCAGAAAAGGAACAACTTCCTTTATCTGAATATCTAACAGTTCATGGAGATTGGTTAGGACGAGTAAATATTAATTCTGCAAGACCGGAAGTTATTTCGGCGATTGTTGCAGGTTATACTGGGAATCCTGCCGATTTAGGTATCGGACAAAGGATTTACGATGATGCACATATTCAACCATTTACAGATTTAAATCAGTTGAGTTCTTATGGTATTTCTCCGAGAGGTCCAGTTCAGCAAACAAATAAAACCAATAATAGTAAGCAGGCACAACGGCAAGTGACACCAAATATAATGCCTTCTCAACCCAATAACCGTTTAGCTCAACAGTATGCTATGGGTGGTCAATACTTTACTTTGAAGAGTGATATTTTTCGTATTTATGGCGATGGATTGTATCAAAATCGTATGGTTCGAATAGAGGCGTATGTGTTTAGAAATCCTATGGGATATGAAGAAGGAATTTCCCCTGGGACTAATATGAATCCTGTTAATCAGAGAACAAATCAAAAACAAAATGTAAAAACGAATACACAAGGGAATAGGTCGTCAAGCTCGGTAGTTTCTCAAAATCAAACAGGTTTACCTGCTGAACCATTCCGCATTTTAGATTGGAAAATTATAAAATAATAGGAATTTATATAAAAAAACTGAAATAGAAAGAAAGATACATGAAGAATATTGTAACATCAGTTGAGATTAATGAAGATTGTGTGCGTCTTGCAACAGTACGTACAAAAGGAAAAAATCTGGATTTATTACAAGGGATTGAAGTCCCTATTGGTATTTCTGAGGAGGTGGAAAATCACAGTGAAGGAAAGGGAGAATACGTACTAAATGCACTCGAAGAGGCATTTAAGAAAATGAAGTATCGTCCTTCATGCTTTACTCTTTCAGTTCCATGTTCTTTGAGTATTGTTCGAACGTTGAAGGTTCCTTTCCGTGGGATGAAAAAGGTTGTTTCAGCACTTCGATTTGAACTTGAACCTCATATCCCCTTCCCGATAGAAGAATTGCTTTTAGATTTTACAATCGTAAGTGAGGATAAAAAAGAAACAGAGGTGTTAGCAATTGGTGTAAGAAAACAGCATATCCAAGACCATATTCAATATTTATCAGAATTTTCTGCGAAGCCTGAAGCAGTAATTGTAAATTCTCTTGGATTGGTTTATCTTTGGAAGAAGGTTAGTGCTTCTACCAACAAATTAAAATCGGCTTTGTTGGTTGACAAAAACTTTTCTACTATTGCAGTACTTTATAATGAAAAACTTGTTTTTATTCGTCATCTTGTTCTTGGTGTTCAAGATTACTATAATGCCCCGGAATCATTTGCAAGAGAAGTTCAGAATAGCTTACGTGCCTTTTTAGCCCGCTGGAAAGGCGAAGAGGGTATTGAAAAGATTGAAGTAGCAGGGCTTCCTTTGACAGAAGAGGAAACGAGTATATTTTCACGATTAATAAAAACAGATGTAGAAATAATTACTCTTTCAAAGGCAGTTCATTATTCAGATGTATCAAAATTAAATGAAAATGAACCATTAGCCAGATGGGATTCTTTAATAGGTATTGCGGGAATTACACTCGACCCTTATTTTTCATTTAATCTCCTAAAGGAAGAACAAAGC